>DASYKU010000021.1 GCA_035995165.1 Mycobacteriales bacterium | reverse complement strand
CTGCGGGGCGCGCCCGCGGCCTGACCGGACGGGATGCGGGGCCGCCGGCGCCGGCGGCCCCGCATCCCGTCCGGTCAGGCCGCGGGCGCGCCCCGCAGCGGAGCCGCCGCCTTGTCGGCCGGCCAGACGGTGACCCACTTGCCGTCCTGGATCTGCGCGATCGTCTCGGTGCCGGGCCAGAAGTTGTGGTCCTTCGGGTCGAACGCGACGTGACCGCTGAAGGTCGTGTCGGCGCCCTTGTCGTGCAGCGCGTCGCACATCTTCGTCTGGTCCAGCGTGTTCGCCTGCTTCACGCCCTGGGTGAGGATGTCCCAGGCGTTCCAGGACGCCGCCGCCTGCGTCTCGAAGACCGTGTACGGAAGCTTGGCCGCCGCCGCCCGGGTCTTGAAGTCGCCGACGATCGCGCTGACGTCACCGCCGAGCTTGGCCGAGCTGTCCGGCTGGAACAGCGACGTGGTGAGCATGCCCTCGGACAGCGGCCCGAGCGCGAGCAGCGGGCCGGGGGCCGGGAACAGGCTGAACATCAGCGGCGGCTGGTAGTTCTGCTGCTTCATCGCCTGCAGGACGTTCACCGCGTCCACGCCGAGACCGTTGTCGATGACGAGGTCCGGCTTGGCCGCCCGCACCTGCGCGGCGATCGGCGCCCAGTCGCTGGTGGTCGGCGGGTAGTGCACGTTGGCGACGACCTGGAGGCCCTTCTGCTGCGCGATCGTCAGCACGCCGGACTTGTCGCTGCCGAACCCGTCGGTGACGAACGCGGCCGACCCGCTCTGGCTGGTCAGCACCGCGATCCGCTTCGGCGCGCTGGGCAGCGAGGCGACCGCATCGAAGAGCTGGTTCGGGATGAACTGGTTCGGCGTCGGCCCGTACGACCAGGCCGGGAACTGGCAGCCGTAGGTCAGTTGCGGGGCCAGCACGGCGGTGTGCTGCGGCAGCACGTAGTTGTGCCGCTGGGCGACGGCCATCGCCGAGAGGATGTTCGGCGTCGCGTACGGGCCGATGATGAGGTCGACCTTGTCCTGGCTGATCAGTTGCTCGTAGAGCTGGCCGACCTTGGCCTGGTCGGACTGGTCGTCGAGGACCTTCCACTGCACCTGCCGGCCGAGCAGGCCGCCGGCCTTGTTCAGCCGGTCGACGTACTCCTGCCCGGCGATCTGGTGAATCTTGCCGGTGGCGGCGAAGATGCCGGTCAGCGACAGCGTCGACCCGACCACGATCGGTTTGTCGGAGGAGCCCGACCCGCTGCCGCCGCCGGAGTCGTCGCTGCGCGCGCTGCAGCCCGCCATGGCGGCGACCAGCGCCATGAGTCCCGCAGCGAGCCTTACTCGCTTGTGCATGGGGTTCCCGCCTCTATCGGAAGTGGACAGTCGTCAGTGGACGGTGCCGGTGTCGTGCACGATCTCGCCGCCGACCACGGTCAGCACCGAGCGGATCTTGCGCAGCCGGTCGGCCGGGACGGTGAAGTAGTCCTCGTTGAGCACGACCACGTCGCCGAGCCGGCCGACCTCGAGGCTGCCGAGCAGGTCCTCGTCCTTGTCGCCGAGGAACCACTGGTTGTCCCGGGTGTAGAGCTCCATCAGCTCCTGCCGGGAGATCTGCTGGCCCGGGTTGATCTGGTTGCCCAGCGCGTTGAGCCCGGTGGTGGCGTAGTAGGCGTGGACGAACGGGTTCATCGGCGCGATCTGCATGCCGTCCGAGCTCATCCCGGCCGGGATGCCGTTGTCGACGATCCGGCGGAACGGCGGGCCGGACTGCGGGCCGTTGCCGGCGAGGTACTGCCAGCCGGTGAGGTTCACGCCACCGCCGAGCGCCTTCAGCCGGTTGAGGTACTCCTCCGTGATCTGCGGGACGTGCGCGACCACCCAGCGCAGGTCCGTGATCGGGATCTCCGCGTTCACCTGCTCGAAGCCCTGGATCTGGGTCTGGAAGTCGGTGCCGGTCAGCGAGTGCACCTCGGTCCGCCACCCCGCCCGGGCGATCCGCCGGGCCGCCTCGACGAACACCGGGCCGCCGAAGTAGCTGGCCGCGATGAACTCACCGATGCCGCCGGTGCGGACCATGTCGCCGCCGAAGAACTTGAACGCGTTGAGCAGCCGCTGCTGCAGCGTGGCGACGTTCGTGTCGACGTCCTGGTGCAGGAAGTTGATCCGGAGCCGGACGCTGCCGTGGCCGTCGTCGTACACCGCCAGGAACGGCAGGTGCATCGTGTAGTTGTCCTCGTGGGCGGCGCCGTCCGACGGGGTGTTCGTGGCCTGGAACGCGCCCTGGTCCAGGTGCGTGGTGACGCCGACGCCGGTGGCGTAGGCCATCGCATCGAGGACGCTGCGCTTGCGGTCGGCGAAGGTCAGCCGCTGCCGGAGGGCGAGGGTGGCCTTGCCGGTCTCGGCGCCGGCGGCGATCGAGCCGTCCGAGCCGACCGCGGGCGGCAGCGCGGCATTGGCCGCGAACCAGGCCGCGCCGGCGCTGTTGGTCACCGACGGGCCGGAGAAGCCGATCGAGACGTACGCGGGCGTGTCCGGCAGGGCCGCGTCCAGCTCGGCCAGCGTCGGCAGCCGGTGCTCGCGGAACTGGTTCGGGTGGAAGCCGCCGATCGTGGTGACGAACTGGCCGGCCGGCACGCCGCCGGCGCGGGCCCGGTAGGTGGCCTGCACCTCCGCGATCGAGTACGCGTTCTCCAGCGGCGTGTGGTAGCCGGGCCGGTTGCCCATCAGCACGATGTGGTTGTGGCAGTCGATGATGCCGGGGATCGCGGTCCGTCCGCGCAGGTCGACCAGCCGGGGCTGGTCGTTCTCGACCGAGCGCCGGGCCCGGCCGACGTCGTTGCCGACATAGGTGATCGCGCCGTCGGAGATCGCGACCACGCTCGCGGTCCGGTTGCGGTCGTCCATGGTGTGGATCCGGCCGTTGTGGAGCACGAGGTCCGCGCGGAACGACCCGTCGGTGCCGTGCCGGTCCGGCTCGCCGGCGACCGCGCGGCCACCGGTCAGCGCGCTGCCGGCAGCGACGGCGCCGGCGACCGCGCCGCCGCGCAGCACGGCGCGGCGGGAGATGCCGGGACGGGACTCCGAGGGCTCACTCATGAAGGCCTCCGCCTGGGAGAGGCGGGCGGCGGCCGGGCGGCGCGGCCCGTTGGGGCGTGCCGAGCGGAACCGCCGCCCGCGAGGAGTAACGGGACGACTGCCGGCTTGTGCGGACGATAGTCCGCTATGCGGACACCCAGGTGTGCTCACAATGGTGCGAGCCTCAGTCGCTGTCAAGACTCATGTCGGACACAACGACGCAACAAGACCGTGTCGTGCTGGCCCACCTGACATCAACCTGACGAGTCGGTCCGGTTCCTGGTTGACCATTGACAGCCGCATTAGGGAGCAGCAGGCTGACTCCGGCCGCGTGACGGACACTTGTCCGTTACGTCAGGCACCCCGACGAAGGGTTCCGGGATGACCACGCATTCCGATCAGGCAACCAGTCGGCGCACCGTGCTGCGGGCGGGCATGGTGCTGGGCGCGGCCGGCGCGCTCGGTACGGCCGGGCTGGCCGGGGCCCCGGCAGCGGATGCGGCGCCGGCTGCCCGCCGCGGCCGGCTGCCGTACCCGGACGTCGCCGACACGTCGCACGCGACGCCGGAGGTGGCCCACATCGTGACGGCGTTCTTCGCGGCCAAGAGCCGGCACCAGCCCGAGGCGATGGTGTCTTTCTTCGCACCGGCGCCGACCCCGGTCGTCTACATCGACGCCGGCCTCGGCGTGACGTGGCCGTCGCAGGCGTCGCTGCTGGAGGTGTGGTCGGGACCGAGCTTCGCCGACGCCCCACCGGACGCGCTGTCCTACCCGCAGCGCATCGTCGGCGACGCGCGCAGCGCGACGATCGAGTTCGTCGACACCCCGCAGCTGCTCGGTTCGGAGTTCCGGTTCCTGTCCTCGCTGACCTTCGACCGGCGCGGCAAGATCGTGCGGTGGATCGACTACTGGGACGGGCGCAGTTCGCTGGTGCACCTGCCGATCGGCACGCTGGGGCCGTACCCGACTGACTTCCGCGACAGCCACGGCCCGGTCGCGCCGGCAGTGCGCCGGGCGGCGACGCGCCTGCAGGCCGCCTTCGCGGCCTCCGACGCCAGCGGTGCGGCGCAGTTGTTCACGCCGGACGCGGTGTTCGAGGACATGGCTCTGCACACCCGGGTCGAGGGGCCGCTGCAGATCCAGCGCTACCTGAGCCGCGGCCTGGCCCAGTTGCCCTATGGAGTGGGTGCGTCGGTTGCCGACGTGGTCGGCAGCGAGCGTGGCGGCGGGTACGAATGGCATGCCAGTGCCGGCGCGGCCCCGCTCCAGCGCGGCAACGTGATCCTCGAGCTCGACGGCAGCGGGCAGATCAGCCGGTTCACCACGATCTACGACTCCTTCCAGTTCCCGGACGCGCAGTACCGGGCACTCGCCGGCCTGAACGCCGAGACGTGAGCCGCCCAGCACGGACCGGGCCCCGCCCTGGCACAGCGGAGGCGGTCTGTCCCGTGAGTTGCTGCGACGTGCACCCGTCACGGCGCCCGCACCGTGTGGCCGGACCAGCGGCCGACATCGCGGCGCTGTTCCCTTGACGTTGACGCGGCGTCAACTCCTACTGTCGTAGCCGTGGAGAGCTGGTCGATCGCCGAGGTGGCGCGGATGTCCGGGGTGACCTCCCGGGCGCTGCGGCACTACGACGCGATCGGCCTGCTCCCGCCGGCCCGGGTCGCCGCCGACGGGCGGCGGCACTACGGGCGGCGGGAACTGCTGCGGCTGCAGCGGATCCTGCTGCTGCGCGAGCTCGGCGTCGGCCTGCCGGCGATCCGGGAGGCGATCGCGCACACCGGCAACGAGACCGCGGTGCTGCGCCGGCACCGGGACCGGCTGGAGGACGAGCGGGATCGGCTCGCCCGTCTGGTCCGTACGGTCGAGGCCACGGTCGAGGGCCTGGAGGGAGGTGAGGAGATGACGGCGGAAGGAATGTTCGAGGGGTTCGAGCACAATCCGTACGAGGCGGAGGCGCGGGAACGCTACGGCGACGAGGCGGTCGACGGGTCCTGGCGGAAGCTGCGCGCGCTGCGGGGCGAGGACGCGGAGCTGGCCCGGACCGGGTTCCGGCGTGTCCACAGTGGACTCGCGCCGTTGCGGGACGCGGGCGTCCCGGTGGACGACCCGCGGGTGCAGGAGCTGGTCGCGCTGCACCACCGGGTGGTCAGCCTGTTCTGGGAGCCGAGCCCGGAGGCGTACCGCAACCTCGGCCCGATGTACGTCGAGGACGAGCGGTTCCAGCGCACCATCGGCGGTCCGGAGCTGACCGCCTACCTGCGCGACGCCATGGGCGTCTACGCGGATTCGCTCCGCTGAGCGCGAACGCCTCGCATCGGCACCGCGGGCCGGTGGGATCGTGGCGACATGGCGAAGACCGCGCTCTACGACGAGATCGCAGACTGGTACGAGGGCGAGTTCCTGCCCGGCGTGCACGCGCAGGGGGACCCGCTGGAGTTCGATCGGCTGGTGACCGAGCTGCTCGGCCCGGGTGAGGGTCCGCTGCTGGAGATCGGCTGCGGCACCGGCGACCACTCCGCCCGCTTCCGCGGGCTCGGCTGGACCCCGGTCGGCGTCGACCTCTCGGCCAGGATGCTCGGCTACGGCAAGGCGAAGCTGCCGGCCGCGCGCGGCGACGCCGAGCAGCTGCCGATCGCGGACGGCACGGTCGCGGTCGCGGCCACGATGATGGTGCACACCGACATGCCCGGGTACGCGACCGTGGTGCGGGAGGCCGCCCGCGTGCTGAAGCCCGGCGGGGTGCTGCTGCACGTCGGCGTGCACCCGTGCTTCTGCGGCGGGTTCGCCGACTGGTCGAACCGGCCGAACGTGCTCATCGAGCCCGGCTACCTGGAGGGCGACAGCTGGACGAAGAAGTCGTACACGACCAAGGGAGTACGGGACAAGATCGGCGCGGCGCACTTCCCGCTGCCCCAGCTGCTGCACATGTTCTCCGCCGCCGGGCTGGTGCCGGAGCAGTTCGGCGAGGGCGGCCGGCCGGTCCCGACGGTGCTGGCCCTGCGGGCCCGCAAGCCGCGCTAGAACTCGATCGTCGGCTCGTCCGGGGCGGAGAGGCTCAGCACCGTGCCGGCGACGGCCGGCGACGCGGTGATCCTCGCCTCCAGCGCCCGCAGCCGGACCGCCACGTGCGACTCGACGTCGTCGCCGGTCAGGTCGACGTCGCCGATGACCGAGACCAGCCGCGGCCCGACCACCTCCAGCCGCAGGTACGTCACCCGCGACACCTCGGGCAGCGCCATCAGCGCCTGCACGGCGGCCCGCCGGATCCGCGGGTCGGCCTCCTGCCCGACCAGGAACCGCCGGTTCCGGTTGATCAGCACCACCGCGACGACGCCGAGCAGCAGGCCGACCAGGATCGAGCCGATCGCGTCCGGCGTCGGCGAGCCGGTCAGCTGGTGCAGCGCGAGCCCGCCGCTGGCCAGGACCAGGCCGGCCAGCGCGGCCGCGTCCTCGGCGAAGACGGCCCGCAGGGTCGGGTCCGAGGTGGCCAGGACGTACTCGATCAGGTCCCGCTCGGCCGAGGCCGCCTCCGGCTTGGCCTGCCGGATCGACTGCGAGAACGAGATGCCCTCCAGCACGAACGACACCGCCAGCACGATGTAGCCGATCAGGTAGTCACCGGCCGGTTCGGGGTGGATCAGCTCCTGGATGCCGTGGGTGACCGAGATCGCGGCCCCGGCGACGAACAGGCCGAGCGCGGCGAACAGCGACCAGACGTACGCCTCCCGCCCGTGACCGAAGGGGTGCTGCGGGTCGGCCGGGATCTGCGACCGGCGCTGGGCGATGACGAGGAAGACCTCGTTGCCGGCGTCGGCCCAGGAGTGTGCGGCCTCGGCCAGCAGCGAGGCCGACCCGGTGATCACCGCGGCGACCGACTTCGCGATCGCGATGACCAGGTTGGCCGCGAACGCGACGATGACCGTGAGCGTGCTCTCGGACGCGCCGGGCCCGCCGCCGGCCGCACCGTCCAGCAGGTCGGTGTGCGGCATCGGACGCGGGCTGGCCATGATGCGCAGCCTAGGACGTGTCAGGAGAAGACCGGCTGGAAGCCGCAGCGCAGCCGCAGCGTGAGCGTGACGACCTTGTCGTCGCGGGCCCGGACCGGCAGCAGCAGGTAGCGGCTGGTGTCGTCGTGGGCGAGCCGGGTCGCGATCACCAGCGGGTCGGCGCCGGCCCGGGCCTTCATCCCGTACGTCCCGGAGCCGGCCCGCACGGCCAGCGTCTCGACCCGGGCGGCCACGAACCGCCCGTCCGAGCTGATGAGCTGGTTCACCCCGGCCGCCCACTGCGACTGCGTCAGGGGCCGGTTCGGGTCGGTGCCGTTGACGGCGGCGTCGATGGCCGCGAACAGCCGCCGGTCCGGCGCCCGGACCGGGCCGCCGGGCGTCTCCGGGCCGCCGCAGAGCCGCTGGATGAGCACCCCGTTGACCGCGGCCGCGGACAGCGGCGTGCGGCCCTCGACCGGCGGGCCGAAGGCCAGCGGCTCGGTGATCCCGGGCGCGGCGGCATGCGCGTACGGCACGGTGCTCGGGCCGACGCAGGTGGAGACCGGGGCGAACCGGGCGATCGGGTCCACCATCGCGGTCAGCGAGCGGCTGTCGGCGACGATCCGCAGCCGCTGCCCGGGATCGGTGCCGTCGGAGTGGCCGCCGAGGCGGGTGCCGGCCAGGCTGATCAACAGCACCAGGTACGCGAGCAGCGTGGCCATGGCCGCCTCGGCCCTGGACAGCGGCCGTGCCCGCGACTGCGCCATCGGGTGTCCCGTCGCTGCTGATGTGGGGTGAGTCCAGAGTCCCCCGCGGCCCGCCACGAGGGCAAGCTAGAGTCTCGGCGCTCGGTGAGCGGAACTGGGGGGACAGTGACAGGCGGCGTGGTCGCGGCGGGACACCCGGAGACCGCCCGGGTCGGCGCGGACGTGCTGCGGGCCGGGGGCAACGCGGTCGACGCGGCGGTCGCGGCCGTCCTGGTCTCGGTCGTGGCCGAGCCGATGATGACCGGCCTGGCCGGCGGCGGTTACATGATGGTGGCGCCGCCCGGGGGCGAGCCGACGCTGCTGGACTTCTTCGTCACCGCGCCCGGGACCGGCGCCGACCCGGCCGACCGGGCCCCGCTGCTGGAGGTCGAGGTCTCCTTCGGCGACGCGAACCAGGTCTTCGGGGCCGGCGTCGCCTCCGTCGGCGTGTACGGGATGCCGGCCGGTCTGGCCGCCGCGGTGGACCGGTTCGGCACGATCCCGCTGGCCGAGCTGACCATGCCGGCCGCCGCGCTGGCCCGCGACGGGGTCGTCGTCAGCGAGATGCAGGCCTCGATGTTCCGGCTGATGGCGCCGATCATGGCCACCGGGAACACCGGCTACCTGGTCGACGGGGAGCCGCCGGCGGCCGGGTCGATCGTGCGGGAGCCGGAGCTGGCCGACTCGATCGACCTGCTCGGCGCCGAGGGCCCGGCGCCGTTCTACACCGGCGAGATCGCCGCGACCGTGTCCCGGACGCTGATCGCGGGCGGTGGCCTGGTCACGCCGGCCGACCTGGCCGGCTACCGGGTGGTGGAGCGGGAGCCGGTGCGGGCGACGTACCGGGGCCGCGAGGTGCTGACGAACCCGCCGCCGAGCGCGGGCGGCATCCTGCTGGCGTACGCGCTGGCGCTGCTGGACCGGGAGCAGGGCCCGCCGGACGCGCTGACCCTGGTCCGGGCGATGGAGGCGATGCAGGGTGCCCGGGACGCCGCGTTCTTCGCCGGCCTGCCCGACCCCGGCTTCGCCCGGCACTTCCTGTCCAGCCGGGTCGGCTCGACCACGCACATCTCGGTCCTGGACAAGGACGGCTGGGCCTGCTCGGTCACCACCTCCAGCGGCGAGGGCTCCGGGGTGCTGATCCCCGGCACCGGGCTGCACCTGAACAACATGATGGGCGAGCAGGACCTGTCCCCGCTGGGGTTCTTCGCCCAGCCGCCGGGCAGCCGGCTGCCCTCGGCGATGGCCCCGACGCTGGTCCGCCGGGACGGCGAGCTGGAAATGGTGCTGGGCTCGGCCGGCTCGAACCGGATCCGGTCCGCGCTGCTGCAGGTGATCGTCAACTCGGTCGACCTGGGGCTGCCGGTGCAGGCCGCGGTCGACGCGCCCCGGCTGCACGCCGAGGACGGCCTGGTCTCGATCGAGCCCGGCATCGACGGGGCCGCGCTGGCCGCGGCCGGTCACCCGATCAGCCGGCACCGGCGGCGCAACACGTACTTCGGCGGCTGCCAGGCCGTCGCGAACGCCGGCGGCGTCATCGCCGGGGCCGGCGACCCCCGCCGCGGCGGGGCGGTGGCCGAATCCGGTTGACCCGGCCTGGGACCGTGAGCACATGGTCCGCTGGGACGGGGAAGAGATCATGCGTACGGAGCGGCTGCGGCTGCGGACGTACCGGGCGGGGGACCTGCCGCTCTACGCGGCGCTGAACGCGGACCCGCAGGTGGCCGAGATGCTCGGCGGCCCGCTGACCCGCGCGGAGTCCGACGACATCGCGGAGTGGGCGCAGGAGCGCTGGGAGGCCGACCGGCTCGGGCTGCTGGCGGTCGAGCGGCTGTCCGACGGCGCGTTCCTGGGCATGTGCGGCCTGCACCGGCAGTCCTCCCGGCCGCAGGACGTCGAGGTCGGCTGGCGGCTGTCTCCGGCCTACTGGGGACACGGCTACGCGACCGAGGCCGGCCGGGCCTGGCTGGCGTACGGGTTCGGGACGCTGGGGCTGGACCGGATCATCTCGATGACCGACGAGCCGAACGTCCGCAGCCTCGCGGTGATGCGCCGGCTCGGCCTGCGCTTCCTGGAGAACGACCGGATCGAGGACAACGGCACCTGGTTCGACGCGGTGGTCTACGTGGTCACCCGCGCGGAGTGGACCGGCTAGACGCCGGCGCGCTTGCGCCGGCTGGCCCGGAAGGCGGCCCGGCGCCCCGGCTCGGTCCGGGATCCCTCCAGCGCGGCCAGGTCGACCACCCGGGTCGCGGCCGACCGCAGCCGGTCCGACAGCGCGTCCGCGCCCGGGCTGAGCACGGTCAGCGGCCCGCGGTCGGCCAGCCCGGCGAAGATCCAGTCGTTGGACAGCAGCACGAACTGGGCCGCGCCGGGGAGCTCCGCGGCCGCGTCCAGCAGCACGTGGTCGGCCAGGTCGCTGCCGTCGGCGACCGGCCGGGCCCGGGCCGCGAACTCGGCCAGGTGCGGCCGGGCCCGCTGGACCGCGCCCTCCTGGCCGGCCAGCGCGACCACGTCGGCCTGCCGGCCGAGCGCGACGACCATCGCCATCCGCTCCCGCCAGCGCACCGGGTCGGCCCGCAGGTTGTCCAGGTCGACCAGCAGGACCCGGCTGCCGGCGCCGGTGGACCAGACCTTCTCCCGCTGCATCCAGGCCAGCACGGCGTCCGCGAGCGGCTGCCCGGCCTGCCTCGGCCGCGGCGTCTCCGGCAGGTCGGACAGCCGGACCCATTCGTAGTCGTCCCACTCGCTCGGACCGCCTCCGAGTCCCATGGCGGGCACTATCCCACGGCTACCCCGGATTCGCGTTCCCGCGACCGGTCCACAGTGGACGGCTACTGGCCGGTCGTCCCGTCCAGGGCCTCGCGCAGCAGGTCGAGATGCCCGGCGTGCCGGGACGTCTCCTGGATCATGTGGGCGTACGCGAACCGGAGCAGGAAGTCCATGTCCTCGGCGCGACTGAGCTCAGTCAGCCCGTACGCGGCGACGGCGGCCTCGGACCGGGCGCACTCGGCCCGGTACTCCGCGACCAGGCCCTCGATGGTGTCCTCGTCGGTCAGGGCCCAGGCGCCGTGCCGGTCGTCCTCGGGCCACGGGTGCGCGACGTCGAGGTTCGCGAAGTCGATGCTGAACCAGAACCGCTCGACCCCGGTGAGGTGCTTGACGATCCCGGCCGGCGTCAGCGTCGAGGACGGCACCGGCGTGGAGCGGGCCTGCTCCTCGGTGAGCCCCTCGGCCTTGCGCACGATCGCGCCCCGGGCGAAGTGCAGCATGCCGGCCAGGACGTCGCGCTCACTGCCGTGGCGGGGCGGCGGGATCCGTTCTCCGATCATCGGGGGAGGGTAGCGTCGGAACCATGGCTGCTCCGTTCACCGGCATCGGGGTCGCGCTCGTGACCCTCTTCGACGACACGAAGGCGATCGACGAGGAGGGCACCGCCGACCTGGCCGCCCGGCTGGTCGACGACGGCGTCAGCGCCGTCGTCGTGTCCGGTTCCACCGGCGAGGCCGACACCCTGGAGGACGACGAGCGGCGGCGGCTGCTCGACGCCGTGCGGGGCCGCCTCGACGGGGTGCCGGTGCTGGCCGGCACCGGCGGCAGCTGGGCCGGCCAGGCCGCCCGGCGGACGGCCGCGGCCCGCGACGGCGGTGCCGACGCCGCGCTGGTGCTCTCACCGCGCCGGGTGCCCGACCCGCGGGCCTACTACGCCGAGGTCGCCGCGGCGGCCGGCGACCTGCCGCTGCTGGCGTACCACTACCCGGCGGCGTCGGGCCCCGGGATCCCGGTCGGGATGCTGCCGGAGCTGCCGGTGATCGGGGCCAAAGACTCCAGCGGCGACCCCGAGCGGCTGCTGGCCGAACTGTCCACGTGGGACGGTCACCTCTACCCGGGCGCGGCCACGCTGCTGTCCTTCGCCGGCTCGCTCGGCTGCCCGGGCGCGATCCTGGCACTGGCCAACGCGGCGCCGAAGCAGTGCGCGGCCGCGTTCAGCGGTGACGCGCAGGCCCAGCTGGCGCTGACCAAGGACCACCTGGCCTCGGCGTCGGAGTTCCCGTACGGGATCAAGGCCCTGGTCGCCGCGCGGTACGGGACCTCGACCGTGTCGCGGGCCGGCTGATGCAGCTCGTCGACGACCGGCACCTGCACGGCTTCTTCGACCCCGCGCTGGCCCCGGCGGTCACGGTCGACTCCGGCGAGACCGTACGGTTCCGGACGCTGGAGTCGGGGTGGTCGCCGGAGCCGTTCGACATCACCGCGGTGCCGGACCGGCCGCGGCACCCGGCCTGGACCGAGGACAGCGGGCACGCGCTGTCCGGACCGGTCGAGGTCCGCGGCGCGAAGGCCGGGCAGGTGCTGGAGATCCGGATCGAGTCGGTGCTGCCGGGATCCTGGGGCACCACGTACGCGAACACCCGCCGGACTGCTTTCAACGATGCGTACGGGCTGGAGGGTCAGGCCGTGCACCGGTGGACGCTCGACCCGGTCGCCGGCACCGGCCGCAACCAGCACGGGCACACGGTCGGGCTGCGGCCGTTCCTCGGCGTCATGGGGATGCCGCCGGCGCAGCCGGGCCGGCACTCGACCGTCCCGCCCCGGACCTGCGGCGGGAACCTGGACTGCCGCGAGCTGGTCGCCGGCAGCACGCTCTGGCTGCCGATCCCGGTCGACGGCGCGCTGCTGTCGGTCGGCGACGGGCACGCGGCCCAGGGCGACGGCGAGGTCAGCGGGACCGCGATCGAGTGCCCGATGGAGCAGGTCGACCTGACGCTGTCCACTGTGGACTTCCCCATGTCCGGACCGGTCGCGCGGACGCCGGCCGGCTGGGTCACTATGGGCCTCGGCGACACGCTCGACGTGGCCGGGTTCCGGGCGCTGAACGCGATGTTCGACCTCGTCGCCCGGCTGTACGGGGTGCCCCGGGCGGACGCGGTCGCGCTGGCCAGCGTCGCGGTCGACCTGCGGGTGACGCAGATCGTCAACCAGGTGGTGGGCTGTCACGCCGTGCTGGCGCCGGGCGCGATCCGCTGATCGCCGTGGTTCCCGGCCGCGGCGGTGGTGGGGCGCCGCGGCCGGGAAGACTCACCGGACGGCGACGATCGTGCCCGGGCCGGCCGGGTTGCCCTCGGCGTCGGTCGGGCCGAGCGTCCCGGCGTAGAGGGTGCCGCGGCTGAACGTCAGCCCCAGCGGGCTCGCCAGCTGCACGGACGGCGTGAGCTTCCCCTTCTCGATGACCGAGACTGCCCGGCGAACAGCTGCGAGACGAAGATCCGGCCGTGGTCGCCGAGCGCGATGTCGGTCGCGCCGGCGATGCCGGTCGCGAGCCTGGTCGCGTTGCCGTTGCGCGGGTTCACCGAGACCACGCTGCCGCGGGCGCCGAGGCTCGGGTCCTCGGGGCCGCCCGGCAGCAGGCTGACGACGAGCTTGGACACCGTCGACGCGCCGCCGCCGGCGACGTACACGGTGCCGTCGGCGTGGGTCAGCTGGAACGGCGCGAGCACCGTGCTGTTGAGGACCGTGACCTTCGGCCCGGCGGTGCGGCCGAGGCCGGCGCGAGCGCTCGGGCGATTACTCCTGACGGTTTCCGCAGCTCAGCACGGTCTCGTGATCGACTTGTCCGGTCAGGTGGTCAAGCCGCCGGCGAGCAGGACGACCCAGGTGAGCTCGGGGTGGACGATGTCGCTGTGCGCGCCGCTCGGCGGCCCGCCGGCCCGCACGATCTCGCTCGCGTCGATGTTCAGCGCCTTCCCGGCCGCGAACCGGTAGCTGGTCGACGGTCCCGCCGGCCGCAGCGGGTCCAGCGCCGCCTGCACGCCCTGGGCCCCGTCGTGGCCCATCCCGCCCCAGCGGAACATCGCGTCGTCCGCGCCGGCGGAGTCGTCGTGGGCCGCGAGCGAGGCCAGCGGGTACATGGTGCCGACGGCCATGTCGTGGCTGGAGAAGCAGACGGTCAGCGGCCCGGAGATCCGCTCCAGCATCCCGGCCAGGCCCCCGTTCCGGCCGGCCGCGAACGGCAGCGGCCGGGCGAACGCGAAGTGCGAGAATGCCCCCTGCAGCAGGGTGACGGCCCGGACCGGCGACGGACCCGCGGGCAGCCCGGCGAGGCTGTAGGAGACCACGCGGGCGCCGAAGCTGTGCCCGACCAGGTGCACCCGGACCCCGCCGAGCCGGCCGAGCAGCGGGCCGAGCCCGGTCCGCCCGACCGTGCCGGCCCGGTTCTTCATCTGCCAGTACGTGGTCTGCCGCAGCGCCTCCTTGGCGCCCTGCCAGATCCCGTGCAGCGCGTCCCCGAGCCCGGCCGCGCCGCCGCCGGCGTCGTCGGTGAGCTCGACGCCCAGCCCGCGCAAGGTGTCCCGGTAGCGCTCGAACAGCTCCGGCCCGCCGTCGGCCAGCATCGGCGGCACCGTCGGGGGATCGGCGTTCTCGCCGTCGTCGTCGGCGCTGCCGGTCTTGGCCGCGAACTCGGCCAGCAGGTCGTGGAAGCGGGCCAGCGCGGGCCCGTTCGGCGGGCCGCCCAGCAGCGCGGCCATCTCGGCCAGCGCGTCCGCCCCGGCCGGGAACAGCGCCTGCAGCCCGGCCAGGGTCTCCGCGTCGATCGCCGGGTCGGCGGACCCGGTCTCCCGCTCGTGCAGCGAGGCCGCGCCGCCCCCGGCCGCGGGCGCGGGTGGGGCGAAGTCCGGGATCGGCTCATCCGACCACCGCTGCGAGGGCCAGAACACCCCGGCCAGCCCGATCGTCCGGGCCTGCGTGACCGGCAGCTGCGCCGCCAGCACGCCGAAGAACCGCTCGTACAGGCGCGTCGCGACACCGCGGTCGTTGTTCCAGCCGTGGGCGAAGACGATCAGGTCGGTCACGCCGCTCGCGCCGAGCTCGGCCAGGAACCGGTCCCGCTCGCCGGCGTCCTGGTCGCCGTCGGCGTCGAAGGTCAGCTGCCAGAACGGCAGTCCCGCCATCGTGCTGGTCATCGTCGTCTCCCCGTCGTGTGCTCAGACCGATCCGAGTGCGCCCATGAGGTCCAGCAGCCCGGCGCCCTGGAACGCGCGGCCGCGGCCGAGCGAGAGCGCGGTGTCCACGACGATCCGCTTCACCTCGTCCGGGCGGCCGATGAACTCGCGCCGCACCGACAGCAGCGCGGCGATCGCGCCGGACACGTGCGGCGCGGCCATGCTGGTGCCGCTGTCCTCGACGTACACGGCGGTGTCCGGGTCCGGCGGCCCGGCCTGGACCGCCTCCAGGTTGGTGCCGGCCGCGCAGGACGTGATCCGCTCGCCCGGCGCGATGAGGTCGGGCTTCTCCCGCCCGTCGCCGGTCGGCCCCTTCGAGGAGAAGTACGACACCCCGTACATGTGCGGGGCGTCGCGGTGGGTGGAGCCGACCGTGATCGCCTTCTCCGCGTTGCCCGGGTCGTTGATGGTCATGCCCAGCCCGAACCGGCTCGGTGCGTCCATCGTCGTGGCCAGCGAGCCGTAGCCGGAGTTGCCGGCGGCCACCACGACCACGACGCCCGAACGGACGAGCTTGTCGACCTCCTTGCACAGCGGGCTCTGCCCGCAGGCGAACCATTCCGGGTCGAACTCGTAGCCGACGCTGAGGTTCACGCCGTGGATCCGCATACCGTCCACATCGGACCCGTTGACCTCGCGGACGTACGCGAGCGCCCGGATCAGCCGGCCGACCCGGTCCTCGGTGGTGCCGCCGGACTGCAGCACCTTGAGGCTGACCAGCTTGGTCCGCGGCGCCATCCCGGCCAGCAGCGAGACGTCCCGCACGTCCCGCGGCACCCGCAGCGGCTCCTTCGCGTTCTCCACGTTGTAGCGGTTCGCGGTGACCCGGATCGTGCGGCCTCCGGCACCGGCGAACCAGGGTTCGATGCCGCCGGCGATGATCCCGGCGACGTGGGTCCCGTGCCCGGTCGCGTCCTCCAGCGCGCCGTCCGGGGTGGCCGGGCCGCCGTCGGCCGGGAACACCCGGTGCAGGTCGCGGACCTCCTCGTCGTCCAGCGTGTGGTACGCGGCGAAGTGCGGGTGGCCGGCCCAGATCCCGCTGTCCACCACGGCCCAGACGATCCGGTCCCCGTACGCGTTGAACGAGCGCCGGGCCGCGTCGGCCTTGACCGTCACGCAGGACCCGTCGACGTGCGGGCGGACCGGGAAGTCGGGCCAGAGCCGGTGCAGCGACCGCTGCGGCCAGACCTCCGGGACGGCGTCCGCGGCCACCAGCCGCTTCATCTCCTGTACGGACAGGCTGCCGGTCGCGTACTGCTCGGAGATCCGGGTCGGGCGGCGGTCCGGGCCGGCACCGGCGGACGCCACGGTGACCCGGCGCCAGAGCGCGTCCAGCCGCCGCAGGGCGTCGTCCCCGCCACCTCGGAACCGGAGGTTGAGCTCGGCCATCACCGGGACGGGCCGGTCCTCGTCCCCGTCGAAGCCCATCCGGACCCGGTCGGCCCGGTTGCGCAGCGGCGGCGCGATCACGCCGGCCGTCAGCAGCGGCGGCCGGCCGGTGCCGGTCTCGTCCGGCGTTCCCGCTGTGCCCGATGTATCCGCTGTGTCCGATGTGGACGGATCAGACGGCGACCGGCCGGGCGCATCCGCCCGGTCGCGCGCCTGATCCGCGGCCTGCCGGCCGTCCTCGGTGAGCTGCTCCCGGCCGTCGAGCAGGCCCTCGCCCCGCAGCTGGGCCAGGACCTCGCGGACCTGACCGTGCCACTGCGGACGGTCGCCTTCGTACGCCCGGTCCACCGGCTCGAAGCGGTCCGCGAACCGGACGGCGACCTGTTCGATCGCCGCCAGCTCGCGTTCCGCACGGTTCGGGCGGGACGGGCGCCGGTCGGCCAGGGCCACCAGCGTCCAGTCCCGCCACCGGGCCGGCTCAGTCACGCTCCGGACCGTACGAACCAGGATCCGCGCCCGCCAGGGTCAACAGGGCAGACTTCCGGGTCACGTCGGCCCGCCCGGCTACTCGACCGCCAGGCCGGCGTGGGTGAGCTGGGCCCGGACCGAGAGCAGCGAGCGGCGCAGGTCGGCCACCGACTCCCGCACCGGCCCGGCGGGCGGGGTCGCCGCCGCCGGGGTGAGCCCGTCGAGCAGGCCGGCCAGGCTGAGCTCCTGCTGCACCTGGGCCAGCGCCGCCCGGATCGAGTCCCGCGCCATTGCGGCCGCCTCCGGGGTGCCGTCCTGGCTCCCGGCGGTGTCCAGCGCCAGCGCCCGGACGGCGTCCGGCAGCCCGGCCCCGGTCCGGCTCGGGTCACCCAGGTCGATCGGGGTCGCCGACTGCCTGAGGATGTCGAAGAGCCGGTCCACCCGGGCCGCGGTCCGCAGCCGCAGTCCCGGCTGCTGGAAGTCCGGGTGGTGGGCGAGCACCAGCGTGGCCAGCCCGGCCACGTGCGGCGTCGCCATCGACGTACCGTCCCAGGAGGCGTAGCCGTCGGCCGGGACCGAGGACACGATCGCGACCCCGGGCCCGCACACGTCGACCTCGGGTCCGTGGCAGGAGAACTTGGCGCCGAAGTAGCCGTCGTCCTGCCGGCCGCCGGGCAGGCGCACCTGGGCGTGGTAGCTCGACTCCGGGAACGTGCCCTCCTTGCCGATCGCGGAGACCGTGAGCACGTCCGGCGAGGAGCCCGGGAACTGCACGCCGTCGCCGGAGTTGCCGGCCGCGACGACGAACGCGACGCCCTGCTGCTTGGCCTGGGCCAGCTTCTGCAACAGGATCTGGGACGAGCCGCCGGTCCCGAGGCTCATGTTGGCGACGTCGATCGCCTCGTCGATGCAGTAGTCGACCGCGTCGAGCAGGCTGCTGATCCGCCCGCCCGGGAAGATCCGGGCCTCGTGCACCTCGGCCGCGGGTGCGAACCCGCGGACGCCGATGCCGTTGTCGGCGCCGGCGATGATGCCGCTGCAGTGCGAGCCGTGCGCCATCGTGTCGTCGGTCCAGTGGGCCGGGTTGGACGGTTCGGTGGTGAGGTCCACGCCGTGGGTGATCGCGCCGAGGTCGGCGTGGGTGAGCGAGGCGACGCCGGAGTCGACGACCACGACCTTGACGCCCTGCCCGTCCAGCGCCGCCGGGACCTGGTCCAGCCGCATCGCCTGCTGGCCCCAGCCGAGCACCTGCGCGCCGGGGAAGCCGGCGAACGACTGCGACAGCGGGCTCAGCGTCAGCGTGCTGACGGTGCCGCTGGTCAGCGCCGGCCGGGTCACCCACAGCGACCAGTAGTCCCGCAGCGGGTCGACGTACACGGCCGCGATGGTCGCGTCGGTCTCGTTGAGCAGGCTCAGCGTGACCATCCCGTTCGCGTCGGTCCGGCCCTGGGTCGGGATGCCCCGGCCGTAGAGGTAGACCGTCGCGTCCGGGACCGGTACGCCCTCGGGCGAGGTCAGCCGCAGCTGCCAGGCCGTACTGGTCCCGAACGGGCTGACCAGCCCGGGATCGGGGCCGGCGACCACGTCGGCGGCGGTCGGCGGCGGCGCCGGCAGCGGACCGAGCGGCAGGTCCTCCTCCAGCACCACCTGCGGGTGGGCCTCCAGCTGGGCCGCCTTCTCCTCCGGCATCGAGGCGACCACGACCGTACGCAGGACGGACGGGCCGGCCGACTGGAGGGTCAGGCTGCGGGGGGCGAGCACCGCGTTCACGGTGATCGCCGGGTCGGTGCGCATCTGCTCGACCAGCCAGTCGAACTCGAGCGGCTGCGCGCCGGCCAGCGCGATGTTGTCGTTCTGGGCGATCAGGAACCTGCGGTCCCTGCTCGCGTTCACCGGTTCGCCCGGGTTCGGCGTGGACATGCGGTGCCTCCTGGCACTTCAGAGCGGGTTGAGTTCCTGGTCCGGCTCGACCACGAGGCGCCGGCCGAGCGCCAGGGACAGCGCCTCGGCCCGGGCGCTGTCCATGGCGACGACGAGCCGGTCGGGTTCGGCCTGCGCCGATCCCGAGATCACGGCGACCTCGGGATCGGCGGCGAGGATGTCGAGCAGCGGCCGCAGCACGGCCGGCTGCCCGGCGAGGATGAACCGCCCGACGCCGCCGTCCGGTGGCTCGGGCATCTCAGGGCTCCGGGACGGCCGGGTCGCCCCGGCGGACGTCCTCGATGGCGGCGTAGACGGCGCGGACCCCGGCCACCGGGTCCGGCCCCAGACCGGCCCGGTAGTCCGCGATCGCCGAGCTGAGCAGCGGGATCGCGACGGCCAGGTGCGGATGGGTCTCGGCGTTGTCGCGCAGGTAGCCGTAGAGCTGGCTGAGCAGGAGGCCGGCCTTGGCCCGCTGCTCGGCGCCGGCCACGTCCTGCATGCTCCAGGTCGGCGCGGGCGCCGCCAGCGGAGCCAGCACGGACGCGGCCGACACCAGGTGGCCGCTCGCCGCCGCGGCCTCGCGGTTCCAGGTGAAGCTCATGGCGGCGTCCTAGCTCGCGGACTGCGGGGCGACGACGTGGAACGGCAGCATCTTGATCAGCCCGCCGGCCACCTCGCCGACCTGCTTGCCGGTGCCGGCGTCGCCGAACGCGCCGCCCACGACCCCGCCGAGCGTCCCGGCCAGGCTGCCCAGCAGCCCGCTGAACAGGCCGGCCGGCACCAGCATGAGCTGGTCCGCGGGGTCGGCCGGGGTGCCGTTCGGACCGGTGGACTGCGGCGCCAGCTCCGGCGGCACCGCGTGGAACGGCAGCAGGTCGAGCAGCGGCGCGGCCAGCTCGCCGATCTTCCTGCCGGTGGCGGCGTCGCCGAACGCACTGCCCACGGTGGTGGCGACCGTGCCGGCCAGACCGGAGAGCAGGCTGCCGAGGAAGGCGGCGGGCACGACGACCATGTCCTCCGGCTGCGCCGTACCGTCCGGGCCGGCCGACTGCGGCGCGAGCGCGGGCGGGACGGCCTGGAACGGCAGCAGGCCCAGCAGCGGCGACGCCGACTTGATGACCTGGCCGGCGTCGCCGCCGACGACGTCGCCGATCGTGCTGGTCACGCCGTGCAGCAGGTTGCCGAAGAAGCCCGCGGGCACGACGACCATCGGCTCCTGCGGGATCTGCGCGTCCTGCGGACTGGTGGCCGCCGGCGCGACCGAGGGCGGCACCAC
The DNA here is from genome assembly GCA_035995165.1 of Mycobacteriales bacterium. Lineage (NCBI taxonomy): Bacteria > Bacillati > Actinomycetota > Actinomycetes > Mycobacteriales > Mycobacteriales bacterium. The sequence continues at coordinate 6,926 of DASYKU010000021.1, read as the reverse complement.
CGAGAACGGCAGCAGGCCGCCGACGGCGGTCAGCACGGTCTCGCCGATGGCCTTGCCGGTCTGCTCGTCGCCCAGCCACCTGCCGACGGTCCCGCCGAGCAGGTTGCCGCCGATGCCGCCGAGCAGGCCGCCGAGGAAGGCGGACGGCACGACCACCAGGGCCTCCGAGGACCCCGTGCGTGCCGACTCCGGGCCGGCGGACTGGGCCGCGACCGTGGGCGGGATGATGCTGAACGGCAGCAGCTTGGCCAGGCCGGACGCGGCGTCGCCGACCGCCCGGCCGGCCGGGGCGTTGCCCAGGATGCCGCCGGTGATCTCGCCGATGGTGCCGGTGAAGCTGGACAGCACGTTGCCGAAGAAGCCGGCCGGCACGAGCATCAGCGGTCCGTCGTTCGGGTAGTCCGACTGGATCTTCCAGGTCTTGCTGGGCCACGGGATCGAGCTCGCCGGCCGCGGCGCGGTCGTCGTGACCGGCGGCGCGGTGGTCTCCAGGTCCTTGAGCTGCTTCCCGATAGTGCCGGTTCCCGTCATGGTGGTTCTCTCCTCGATGTCCGGGACTGATGTGCGGCAGGCGCCGCGAATGACCAGCTCACGGTGCATGCGGGCGGCTGTTCCCGTCTTGAGCGGAGCGGTACTCAACCCGGCCCCGACCCGGTTCCCGAGTGGCTACTACTCAGTGACACCACCCGAGTACGGCTGGTACTCCTCGACGCGTCCGCAGCACGGTCCACGGGGGAGTCCACATGGGACAGTCCGAGCGCCGGCCGCCGCCCGACCCGGTGCGGTCGGCCTTGGTGGCATTGGCGAATCCGAACAAATCGGCCGTACTGGTGGTGGGGCCGGCCGGAAGCGGTAAGTCCCGGGTACTCAGCCAGGTCCGGTCGCGGCTGGAGGCCACCGAGTCCGGCCGGCACCGGCCGCTCGTCGTGCTCGACGACGTCGACCTGCTCGACCCGCCGTCGCTGGCGTTGCTGGCCGACAACCTCGACCGGCAGGCGATCCGGCTGGTCGCCTCGGCCCGGGTCGCGGCGCCGGTGCTGCGGGGGCTGCGGCCGCTGCGGCCACCCTCGATCGTGCCGCTGGAGCCGTGGCGGCGGGCCGAGGTCGGGGCGTTCGCGGCCGAGCAGGTCGGCGGCGTGCTGCACGAGCTCACGCTCGACCGGCTGATGCGGTTCTCCGGCGGGAATCCCTTGTGCGTCACCGAGATCGTCGACGCGGGGGTGGCGAGCGGGCGGCTGCACCGGGCGTACGGGTGCTGGGCCTGGCGGGGGGAGCTGACCGTGCCGCCGCTGATCGAGGCGCGGGTGGCGGGCCGGCTGGACGAGCTGACCGAGGCGGTCCGGGACGTGCACGCGACCGTGGCGCTGGCCGGGGTGGCGGAGCTGGCGGTGCTGGAGGCGGTGTTCCCGGCCGCCGTGGTCGAGGCGGCCGACGACGCCGGGCTGCTGCGGGTGGAGAGCGCCGACGGGCGGCTGCGGGTCCGGGCCGCGGTGCCGGTCGAGGCGGCGGTCGCGGTGCAGACGTTGTCCGCGACGCGGCGGCGGCGGCTCGCGGGGGCGTACGCGGCGGCGCTGCCGGGGGATCCGGCCCGGACGGCGCGGTTGCTCACGCTGGCCGGGACGGCGGTGCCGGCCGAGCTGCGGGTGCCGGCGGCGGCCGCGGCGCTCCGCACCCACGACCCCGCCCTCGCCGAAGCTCTGCTCTCCGCACCGCTGCCGCCCGGACCCGGGCCGGCCGCGCCGTCGGCGGCCGGGCCGTCGGCGGCCGGGCCGGCGGATCCGACAGGGCCGCTGCCGGCCGGGGCCGGGCCGGCCGGGGCGGCGGGCGGGCGGGATCCGGTGGCGGCGGGGTTGCTGGCGGAGGCGGTGTTGATGCAGGGGGAGCCGGGGCGGGCGGCGGCGGTGCTGCCGGAGACCGCGCCGCTGCGTCCGTTCCTCCGGCTGCTCGACGGGCAGGAGCTCGACCCGGCCGAGCGGACGAGCCTGCCGGTGGTCGCCTGGACCGCCGAGGGACTGCACCGGCCGGAGACCTCCGGCCTCGCCGCCGCGGCGGTGCTGGCCCAGACCGGCGACCTCGCCGCCGCGCTCGCGGCCGCCGGCCCGGACGGCGCCGAGGGACTGATCCGGGTGCACCACCTGGCCGTGGTCGGCTGGTGCGAGCTGGCCCGCGGCCGGGTCGAGGCGGCCGAGCAGTGCGCGGCCGACCTGCGCGCGCTCGGCCGGTCCGAGGACTGGCCCTACCCGTACGGGCTGGGCGCCCTGCTCGGCGGCCTCTGCGCGCTCGCCGCCGGCCGCGCCCGCCGAGCGGCACTGTTGCTGTCGGAGAGCACGGTGTCGGGGCCCGCGTACGCCCGGTCCTACGGGCTGACCCAGCTGGCGCTGGCGTACGCGCGGGCCGGCGACGGGGAGGCGGCCGACCGGGCGTCGTTCGACGCGGACCGGATCGTCTCGGCCCGGACGCCCCGCCTGCTGGCCGACCTGGCCGACCTGACCCGGGCCGAGGTGCTGCTCGCCCGGGGCCGGCACGGGGGCGCGCTGCGGACCGCGACCGCGGTGGTCGAGCGCTGCGAGGGCACCGGCCGGGTACTCGCGACGGTCGAGGCGCTGCACCTGCTCGCCCGCCTCGACCACTCCGCCGCCACCGCCGCCCGCCTGGCCGCGGCCGCCGCCGGCCTCCCAGCCGCCGCCGGCCTCTCAGCGGCGGCCGGCTTCTCAGCGGCGGCCGGTCTCTCAGCGGCGGCCGGCCCCGCGGCAGCAGACGCTGGAGGCGGGGAGGCGGTCGCGGCCGACGGGCTCGGGACGGCCGCCGCGCTCGACGTGCGGGTGCGGCACGCGCGCGCGCTCGCGGACGGGGACGGCGAGGCCCTGGCTCAGGTCGCCACCGAGTACGACGCGACCGGCCGGCACTGGCTCGCCGGCGAGACCGCCGCCGCCTCGCTCGCGCTGGCCGGCCCCGGCAGCCGCGCGTCCTGGGCGACCACCGACCGCCGCATCCTGGAACGGGCCGGCACGCAGGCCGATGTCGAGCTGCCGGCGCAGTGGCGCGGCGGCGACCGGTTCGCCCCGCTCACCCAGCGGGAGCGGGAGATCACCGAGCTCGCGGCCGGCGGCTGGTCCTCGCCCCGGATCGCCGCGCAGCTGCACCTGTCCCGGCGCACGGTCGAGAACCACCTGCAGCACAGCTACCGCAAGCTCGGGGTCGGCCGGCGCGAGGAACTGGCGGCCGCGCTGGGCCGTTCGGCCGCGACCGGGTGACGGCTACTCTGCCCGAGCTGTCTACAGGGCCGGGGTCCGCTGTCCGGTCCCGCCCGATTCGCCCCCCGATCCGGCGTGCCTGCTCGCGCAGGCCCGCGTGCACCGGCCGACGGGCTGGGTAACCGGAGCGGACCGGCGGGACACCCCGGGCAACCGCTACCCGGGCTGCCCGGGAGGGCAGCGTGAGTAGTCAGACCTCGTCGTCGGCGACCCAGGGAAAGCCGCCCGGGTCGGCGTCGATGCGGGCGAGCTGGGTCCTCAGGTCGTGGCCGCGGATCCGCAGCGGGAAGTCGGCCGGCTCGACCAGCAGCTTCGCGATCGGCTCGACCGGTTCCAGCGCCGCCGCCTGCGCGGTCAGCACCCGCCGGCCGCCCTTGACGTACGGCGCCTCGCGCTCGAACTTGCCCGCCGGCAGCAGGTAGACCGTCCCGGCACTGAACTGGTCCTGGTCCAGCACCTCGGAGTTGACCGAGAAGAAGTAGTGCGGCTCGCTCAGCGATCCGTCGTCGTACACTTCCCGGTAACAGGAGTTGATCAGTGACATCTGGTTTCCGGACCGGTCGAGGATCGCGAAGTACATGGCCCAGAGGCCGTCGGCGGCCGCGTACACGGCCTTGCGGTTGCCGAACTCGGCGATGTCGTTGGACTGCCGCGGCTCGAACGTGCCGATCTCCGGCGCCGACGACCCGTGCAGCACGGCCTCGCCGCGGTCGGCGACATGGCAGAGGAACTGCCACTTCGGCGCGTCCAGCCGGTAGTCGATCGGCGTCGCCGGCCCCGCCCGCACCGCCCGCTCGAGCAGCGCGTCGAACTCCGCCCGCGTCGCCGCCGACGGCGCCGGCCCGGGCCGCTCCAGCCAGTACGCCGGCAGGCTCACCGGTCGCTCAGTCGTGCCAGCGGATGCAGGTCTCGAGCTCGTCGATCGCGGCCTTCCAGTCGTCGAACGGGATCCCCGCCGACCGGCGCCGGGTCACCGCCGCGGTGACGCCCTCGAGGTCGCAGTAGTCAGCCATCTCCTGCACCAGCTCGATCGCGTCCTCGCCCGGGCTGCGCAGGTCGTAGACCTCCTCCGGGTCCGGCTCGACCGGCAGTTCCTCGGCCTCGGCGATGTCCGGCCAGGTCACCATCTCGGACAGGTCGTTGTCCTCGCCGGAGCGGCAGTAGGCAACGAGACCCGCGGCGGTCCGGAACAGGTCGATGGTCAGGTCCGCGCCCAGGAAGATCGGGTCGTCGTCCTCGCCGTTGTACGTCCGCAGCGTGTAGCCGGTGCCCGAGGGCAGCGTGACCGACAGCGGCAGGATGCCGGCGACCTCCCAGATCGTGTACGTCCCCCCGTCGGTGGGGTCGTCCTCGTCGTCCTCGTCGTCCACCTCGACGACGCCGATCGAGCCGACCACGTCCTCGCCGACCGGGGTCACCAGCGGCTCCCGCGCGGGCCCGCCGTCGTCGTCGTCGGTGTCGTTCAGGTCGACGACGTCGATGTCGGAGTCCTCGGAGTCGTCGGCAGTCTCGGAGTCGGCCGGCACCTCGGTGCCGCGCCACTCGATCATCCGGGAGAAGCGCTCCAGCAGCGGCTCCCAGGACTGCTCCACCACCGCGCCGACCGCGGTCCAGCGCTCCTCGCCCTCGGCCCCGGAGAAGGTGGCCTCGTCGGACAGCAGCGCCGCGAACTCCGGCGTCTCCTCGACCAGCTTGAGCAGCGTCCCGTCGTCGCAGACCTCGGCCACCCGCTGGACCAGGTCGACCAGGTCCGACAGCTCCGAGACCGTGTACGGATCGGGGTCCGACAGCGCCAGCTCGTACGCCCCGTCCAGGTCGAAGACGTAGTCCTCGTCCGGCTCCAGCTCACCCGGGGTCAGCCGGAGCAGGTCCTTCCAGCGCGGGTGGTCGGTGAGGTCGTTATCCTCGCCGGAGCGCAGGTGCTCGGCCATCTCGACCGCGGTGCCGAAGACCAGCACCTTCTGGCCGGCCCCGAGGAAGGCCTGCCACTCCTCGCCGTCCTCCTCCCACGGCGTGGCCCAGAGGGTCACCCCGGTCCGGCCGTCCAGGGTGAGCCGAATCGGGACGACGGAGGCGTCAGTGGCGCTGGTCACGGGGGGCAGCCTAACCAAGCCCGGCAACGCGTTACGACGCGCCGTCCAGGGTCTCCCGGACGTGCCGCCGGGCGTGGTGGATGCGGGCCTTCACGGTCCCGATCGGCACGTCCAGCAGCCGGGCGATGTCCGAGTACTCCAGGTCGGAAAGGTCGCGCAGGACGAACGCCGTGACCAGGTCGGGGTACTCGGTCTCCAGTCGCTCCAGCGCGTCGAGCAGGTCGAGCCGGGAGCCGGCGATCACGCTGGTCGTGCGCGGGTCCGGACGCTCCACCGGCACGTCCGTGGTCCGCTCGGCGGACCGCCGCTTGAGCGTCCGGTAGGTCTGCCGGGCCTGGTTGGCGGTCACCTCGTACAGCCAGGTGGAGAAGCGGGACCGGCCCTCGAAGGTGCCGATCTTGGTCGCCACCTTCATGAGCACGTCCTGGGTGGCCTCCTCGGCATCCTGCCGGTACGGCAGGAAGCGGCCGACCTGGCGAAGCACCCGCGGCTCGATCGCCCGCAGCAGGTCCTCCAGCGCCGCCCGGTCGCCCGCGGCGGCCTTGCGAGCCAGCTCCTCGGTGTCCGGCGCCCCGGTCTCGCTCATGTTGCGATCCTTCCGCACCGGTCAATCCAGGCCGGGCCCTACGTGATGATGGGGACGTGAGCGCACCCGCCCGCTTCGGCCGCTACCGGGTCGTCCGGCGGATCGGCAGCGGCGCGTTCGCGACGGTCTGGCTGGCCGAGGACGAGGTGCTGGAGGCGCCGGTCGCGGTCAAGGTGCTGGCCGACAACTGGTCCCACCGCCTCGACGTCCGCGAGCGGTTCGAGGAGGAGGCCCGGATCCTGCGCCGGGCGGACTCCGACCGGGTCGTCCGGGTGCACGACATCGGGGAGCTGGCGGACGGCCGGCCCTACTTCGTCATGACGTACGCGGACCGCGGGACGCTGGCCGAGCGGATCGCCGACGGGCCGCTGCCGGTCGGCGAGGCACTGCGGTACGGCGCGGACATCGCCCGCGGGCTGGCCGTGCTGCACCAGGTCGGCGTCATCCACCGGGACGTGAACCCCGGCAACGTGCTGCTGCGGTCCGGACAGGACGGAGCCGAGCGGGTGCTGATCGCCGACCTCGGGCTGGCGAAGGCGGCCGCGCGCGGGTCCGGGTTCACGCTGACCGTCGGCACGCCCGGCTACACGGCGCCCGAGCAGGCCCGGCCGGGCGACGTCCCGCTGGACCGGCGCGCCGACGTCTACTCGATCGGCGCCGTGCTGCACCACATGCTCACCGGGATCGCGCCGAAGCAGGACGAGGTGCCGCCGCCGGTGCGCTCCCTCCGTCCGGAGGTGCCGGCGGCGGTCGAGGCCGTGGTCACCCAGGCGCTGGCCACCCGGCCGGCGGACCGGTTCCCGTCGGCCGGCGCGCTGGCCGACGCGCTGGACGCGGCCGCGGTCGCGGCCCGGGGACCCGAGCCGGAGCGCGAGGAGGACGAGCGGCTGTTGGAGCGGGAGCCGGTCGCCGACGACACGCTGACCATCGCGTGGCCGGAGCCACCCCGGCGGCGCCGCCGGACGCTGGTCCCCCTCCTGGTCGTGGTGGTCT
>DASYKU010000020.1 GCA_035995165.1 Mycobacteriales bacterium | reverse complement strand
CCGGCCCGGGGTGCTGCACGGCATGCGCACCTACCTGCTGCAGGACCCGGACGGGCAGACGCTGCCGACCGCGTCGATCTCGGCCGGCCTGGACTACCCCGGGGTCGGGCCCGAGCACGCCTGGCTGTACGACTCGGGCCGGGCGACGTACCGGTCGGTGACCGACGAGCAGGCCATGGAGGCGCTGCGGCTGCTCGCCCACACCGAGGGCATCCTGTGCGCGATCGAGACGGCGCACGCGGTCCACGGCGCGGTCGAGCTGGCCCGGGAGCTGGGGCCGGAGAAGGTCGTGCTGGTCTGCCTGTCCGGGCGCGGGGACAAGGACATGGACACCGCCGGCCGCTGGTTCGGCCTGCTGTGAGCGAGCGCGAGGGCCCGCAGCGCGAGCGGAGAGCGACGAGGGCCGATCGCTTGGCGCTCGCGCCCGGCGATCGGCCGGAGGAGCGCGCGCTGTGAGGTTGTCGGAGACCTTCGCCGCGGCCAAGGCCGAGCACCGCGCCGCCCTGGTCGGCTACCTGCCGGCCGGCCTGACCCCGGACGCGACGCTCACCGCGATGGTGTCCGCCGGCGTCGACGTCTTCGAGCTGGGGCTGCCGTACTCGGACCCGGTCATCGACGGGCCGGTGATCCAGCGGGCGGTGGACAAGGCGCTGGCCGCCGGGACCACTCCGGCGCACGTGCTGCGCACGGTCGAGGCCGTCGCCGCCACCGGCATCCCGGTCCTGGTGATGACCTACTGGAACCCCGTCGAGCAGTACGGCGTGGACCGGTTCGCGGCCGACCTCGCCGCCGCCGGGGGAGCCGGGATGATCACCCCGGACCTGCCCCCGGAGGAGGCCGGCCCCTGGCTGGCCGCCGCCGACAAGCACGATCTCGCCCCGGTCTTCCTGGTCGCGCCGTCCTCGACGGACGCGCGGGTGGCCCGGATCTCGGCGCTGTGCCGCGGGTTCGTCTACGCGACCTCGGTGATGGGCGTGACCGGGGCCCGGGAGCAGACCTCCGCGGCCGCGCCCGGGCTGGTCGCCCGGGTCCGGGCCGTGTCGGAGCTGCCGGTCGGCGTCGGGCTGGGCGTGTCCAACGGCGACCAGGCCGCCGAGGTCGCCGGGTACGCCGACGGCGTCATCGTCGGGTCCGCGTTCGTCCGGGCCGTGCTCGACGCCGGGTCGGACGCGCAGGCGGCGCAGGCGGTGGCGACGCTCGCGGCCGAGCTCGCCGACGGCGTCCGCCGCCGCCGCTGAACCCACCGGACCGGCTGGATCCGCGACCCGCCGGACCGGCCGTCTCGCCGGCCCGCCGGACGGGCGACCGGGCCCGGGGTCTCGGCTGGTCCTGGGCGCAGATCGCGGCCGGGCTCTCTCGCTAGCCCGCGCAGTCGATGATCAGTTTGCCGGTGGTGCGGCGGCTCTCCAGGTCCGCGTGCGCCCGGCCGACCTCGTCCAGCGGGTAGCGCCCGCCGATCCGGACGGCCAGCTCCCCGGACGCGACTGCGTCGAACACCGCGGCCGACCGCGCCAGCAGCTCCTCCCGGCTGGCCATGTAGTGCGCCAGCGTGGGCCGGGTGAGGAACAGCGACCCCCCGGCCTGCAGCCGCCGCGGGTCCACCGGCGGCACCGGGCCGCTGGAGGCGCCGAAGAGGACCAGGTATCCGCGCGGGCGCAGGCTGGCCAGGCTGGCGTCGAACGTCGACGCGCCGACCCCGTCGTACACGGCCGCGACCCCGGCACCGCCGGTGAGCCGGGCGACCTCCTCGGCCACGTCGGCCTGGTCGTACCGGATCACCTCGGCCGCGCCGGCCTCCCGGGCCAGCTTGGCCTTCTCCTCGGTGGAGGTCGTCGCGAGCACGGTGCCGCCGCGCCGGACCGCGAACTGCGTGATGAGCGCGCCGGTGCCGCCGGCGCCCGCATGTACGAGGACCGTGTCCCCGGGCTGCACCGGATACGTGTCGGTGGTCAGGTAGTGCGCGGTCATGCCCTGCAGCAGCACCGCGGCGGCGACCTCGTCACTCACCCCGGCCGGAATCGGCACGGCCACGGCGGCGTCGACCAGGGCCCGTGTCGCGTACGCACCCGGGCGCATGGCCCAGGCGATCCGGTCCCCGGGCGACACCCCGGTCACGCCTTCGCCGACGGCGGCGACGGTGCCGGCGGCCTCGGTGCCGAGCTGCAGCGGCAGCTCGCCCGGATAGGCCCCGGTCCGGAAGTAGACGTCGACGAAGTTCACCCCGGCCGCGGCCACGTCGACCAGGAGCTGCCCCGGTCCGGGCGTGGGGTCGGGCAGCTCGGCGACCTCGATCGCCTCCGGACCGCCGTGCTCCCGGATCAGTGCTGCCCGCATCAGGCCGACTCCAGGTCCCGCGTCAGCCGGCGCACCGCACCGGACAGTTTGTTCGCGCTGTCCTGCAGCGCGGCGTGCGCGGTCGCGGTCACCGTGCCCGGCTCGCAGTCCGCGCCGTACCAGCCCAGGTGGTCGATCCGGCCGCGGCCGTTGAGCACCGGCTCGCCGGTGACCAGCTCGCAGCGGAACGCGTAGGTCAGGAGGTCGGGCAGGTCCTCCTCGTCGCCGGGGAGGTGCCCGCAGAGGTGGTAGAGCCCGAGCAGGTCGACGACCTCGGCCTCGATGCCGGTCTCCCGCCGCAGTTCGCGCAGCGCCGCGTCCGCGGGCAGGTCCGACGGGCCGATGTGGCCGCCCGGCAGACCCCAGCGGTGCTGCGCACTGGCCCTCCGGACCAGGAGCACCCGACCCTCACCGTCGCACAGAACCGCCGCGGCGGCCCGAGTCACGTCGCCCATGTGTCGAACCTTAGTCGCGGTCAGCCGCCTGTGACACGGTGCCCGCGGTGATCTTCCGGCGGCGTCCGTGGGCGCTGGCACTGCTGCTCGTCCGGCTGGTGCCGAGCGGCTGCGGCGCCCGGGTGACGGCGGCCGGCGGCGGCGGACCGGCGCTCCGGGGGCCGGCGGCCGCACCTGGACCGGCAGCGCGCCGGCCGGGTCCGCGGGGACCTGGGTCGAGCTGACCGCGACCGGTCCCGCCGGGTTGCTCGCGCTGCCCGCGCCGCCGAGCCCGGACGACTGGACCAGCACCGACGGCGGCCGGCACTGACCCGTGCGGGTGGGCTGAACCGGGCGTATACCCGTCGCCCTAGACTCGGCGGGTGATTCTTGCGTCGTTCCCGAGTCCCAGCCGCAGCGTCTGGGACCTCGGACCGATCCCGATCCGGGCGTACGCGCTGTGCATCATCGTCGGCATCATCGCCGCCATCTGGATCGGGGAGCGACGCTGGGTCGCCCGCGGCGGGAAGAACGGCACCGTCTCCGACATCGCCGTCTGGGCCGTCATCTTCGGTCTCGTCGGCGGCCGGCTCTACCACGTCATCACCGACAACGAGCTCTACTTCCGGGCCGGCCGGGACCCCTGGCGGGCGTTCTACGTCTGGGAGGGCGGGCTCGGCATCTGGGGCGCGATCGCCCTGGGCGGGGTCGGCGCCTGGATCGGCTGCCGCCGGCGCGGGATCAAGCTGCCGCCGTTCGCGGACGCGGTCGTGCCCGGCGTCGCGGTGGCGCAGGCGCTCGGGCGCTGGGGCAACTACTTCAACCAGGAGTTGTTCGGGCGGCCGACGTCGCTGCCGTGGGCGGTCCAGATCGATCCCGACCGGCCGAGCACGGTGCCGGGCGTCACGACGTACCAGCCGACGTTCCTCTACGAGTCGATCTGGGACCTGGCGCTCGCGGGCGTGCTGATCTGGGCCGACCGCCGGTTCCGGATGGGCCGCGGCCGCGTCCTCGCCCTGTACGTGATGGGCTACACGGCGGGCCGGGTCTGGATCGAGATGCTCCGGATCGACACGGCCAACCACATCCTCGGGCTCCGGCTGAACGTCTGGACCAGCATCCTGGTCTTCATCGGCGGGCTCATCTACTTCCTGCTGCACCCGGGGCCGCGCGAGACCGTGGTCGAGCCGGGCATGGTGCCGGTCGGCTCCGACGGCGAGCCGATCGACGACGATTCCGCAGCCGCGGAGTCCGCCACGGTCGCCACCTCCGCGGCCGGGGACGCCGGTACGACGAGATCCAGGCCCGCGACCGATGCCAGGTCCACCACCCCGACGGACTCCGCCGCCGCTGACCCCACCGCCGGCGACGCCGAGGCCGAGGACGACGACGCGCCGGCCGGCGCTGTGGTCGCCGGGGACGACGACCCGGAGTCCGTCACGGACGACGAGGCCGACTCGGTCACCGACGACGGGCCGACGCCGGTCTCCGACGACGAGCCCGCGCCGGTCACCGCGACCGAGCCGAAGTCGGTCCCGGAAGACGAGCCGGTGCCGGTGAAGGACGCCGAGCCCGATGCCGAGCCGGCCGTGGCCGTGGCCGGGACGGGGCCGGCCGGGACGGGGCCGGTCGAGGCCGAGCCGGCTGGGACGGGGCCGGTCGAGGCGGAGCCGGTCGAGGCCGAGCCGGATGGGACGGAGCCGGTCGAGGCGGAGCCGGTCGAGGCCGAGACGGTGGCGAAGGGTGGGTCGGCGGACGGTGACGACGCGCCCGAGACGGCTGGGTCCGGTCGCGGCTGGCGCTCGCTGACCCGGCGCCGCTGACCCCCTCGCACCGGACGAACGAGCAGTTCCGCGGATACGGCGCCCGCGCGGGCGCCGTACCTCCGACGCGCGGTCCCAACCGCGCCTTACATTCGATTCTGCGGAGCTGAGACGGAGAAAGATCCGCACCTGCGGAGACCCGAGGCGCACCCCCGCCGTACGCGCGAGAGTGCTCTCCGTTCGGCCAGCTTTCGGCCGCCCCACCCCCGACCTAGGGTGATCGGCATTACCGGAGAAGGCGATGGGGGAGACAGCCCATGGCAAGGATTGAAGTCACCGTCGACGGCGTCCTGTACCGGGACGAGGTGGAGCCGAGGTTGCTGCTCGTGCACTACCTGCGCGACCGGCTGGGCAAGGTCGGCACCCCCATCGGGTGCGACACCTCGAACTGCGGGGCCTGCACCGTGGACGTCGACGGGCAGAGCATGAAGTCCTGCTCGGTGCTGGCCGTGCAGGCCGACGGCACCACGATCACCACGATCGAAGGCCTGTCGCCGCCGGGCGAGCTGCACCCCGTGCAGCAGGCCTTCCACGACAACCACGCGTTGCAGTGCGGCTTCTGCACGCCGGGGATGATCATGGCCTCGGTCGACCTGCTGAAGGAGAACCCGCACCCGAGCGACGACGAGATCCGGCACGGCCTGGAGGGCAACCTCTGCCGCTGCACCGGCTACCAGAACATCGTCCGGGCGGTCCGCCAGGCCGCGGAGAAGTCGGCCGAGCCGGCCGCGGCGGAGCAGCCCGCGGAGGTGACCGCATGACCGAGCAGATCGACGCCGGCATGATCGCCGAGCAGATCGAGGAGCACCCGGAGGCGCTGGACGCCCCGGACGCGACCCGGCACATCGGCAAGCCGCTGAAGCGCAAGGAGGACCGCCGGCTCATCACCGGCCGGACCCGTTGGACCGACAACATCCAGCTGCCGGGCCTGCTGCACCTGGCGATCGTGCGCAGCCCGATGGCGCACGCGCGGATCACCCGCATCGACGTGAGCCCGGCGCTGGAGCGTCCCGGCGTGATCGCCGCGTTCAGCGCGGCCGACCTCGGCGACGCGCTCGGCGTGCTGCCCTGCGCCTGGCCGGTGACGCCGGACATGGTCCACCCCGACCACCACCCGCTGGCCACCGACGAGGTCCGGCACGTGGGCGAGGCCGTCGCGGTCATCGTCGCCCGCGACCGGTACGCGGCCGCCGACGCGATCGAGGCCGTCGAGGTCGACTACGAGCCGCTGCCCGCGGTCACCGACATGACCGAGGCGCTGAAGGACGAGGTGCTGGTCCACTCGGACAAGGGCACCAACAAGTGTTTCCTCTGGCCGTTCGACTCCGGCGACTACGACGCCGCACGGGCCCGGGCCGAGGCCGAGGGTGGCATCGTCGTCAAGCGCCGCTACATCCAGCAGCGGCTGATCCCGGCCGCGATGGAGCCGCGCGCGGTCGTGGTCGAGCCGCTGACCGAGGGCGACGAGTACACGGTCTACTCGGCCACCCAGATCCCGCACATCCTGCGGCTGATGCTGGCGCTGACCTGCAACATCCCCGAGCAGCAGCTGCGCGTGGTGGCCCCGGACGTCGGCGGCGGCTTCGGCTCCAAGCTCAACGTGTACGCGGAAGAGGTCATCGCGCTGGTCGTCGCCCGCAAGCTGGGCCGCCCGGTGAAGTGGACCGAGTCGCGCAGCGAGGGCTTCCAGGCCACGATCCACGGCCGGGACCAGATCCAGGACATCGAGATCGCGGCCACGAAGGACGGCAAGATCCTCGGCCTGTCCGTCGACCTCAAGGCCGACATGGGTGCGTACCTGCAGCTGGTCACGCCGGGCGTGCCGGTGCTGGGCGCGTTCATGTACAACTCGATCTACAAGATGGACGCGCTGAAGTTCCGCTGCACGGGCGTGTTCACGACCAAGACGCCGACGGACGCCTACCGCGGCGCCGGCCGTCCCGAGGCGACGTACGCGATCGAGCGGATCATGACCGAGCTCGCGAACGAGCTCGACATCGAGCCGATGGAGCTGCGCCGGCGGAACTGGATCAAGCACGAGGAGTTCCCGTACACGACGATCGCGGGCCTCACCTACGACAGCGGCAACTACGAGGCCGCGACGGCCAGGGCGATGGAGCTGTTCGGGTACGACGAGCTGCGCCGTGAGCAGCAGGAGCGCCGCGACCGCAACGACCCGATCCAGCTGGGCATCGGCATCTCGACGTTCACCGAGATGTGCGGGCTGGCCCCGTCCCGGGTGCTCGGCTCGCTGTCCTACGGCGCCGGCGGCTGGGAGGCGGCGTCCATCCGGGTGCTGCCGACCGGCAAGGTCGAGGTCGTCACCGGCACCACGCCGCACGGCCAGGGCCACGTGACGAGCTGGAGCCAGATCGCCGGCGACGCGCTCGGCGTGCCGTTCGAGGACGTCAGCGTGATCTACGGCGACACCCGGTCCTCGCCCCAGGGCATGGACACGTACGGGTCGCGCTCGCTGGTCGTCGGTGGCGTCGCGGTGCACCTGGCCGCGCAGAAGGTGGTCGAGAAGGCCCGCCGGGTCGCCGCCCACCTGCTGGAGGCGGCCGAGGGCGACGTCGAGTTCAGCGGCGGCACGTTCTCGGTGAAGGGCTCGCCGGACGCGAAGACCACGATCCAGGACGTCGCGCTGGCCACGTTCGCGGCGCACAACCTGCCCGAGGGCATGGAGCCGACGATCAACGCGGAGGCCGTGCTCGACCCGGAGAACTTCTCCTACCCGCACGGCACCCACCTCTGCGCGATGGAGGTGGACACCGAGACCGGCAAGCCGACCATCCGCAAGTACGTCGCGGTGGACGACATCGGCAAGGTCATCAACCCGCTGATCGTCGAGGGCCAGGTGCACGGCGGCCTGGCCCAGGGCATCGCCCAGGCCCTGTACGAGGAGGCCGTCTACGACACCGACGGCAACCTCACCACCGGCACGATGGTCGACTACCTGGTCCCGGCCGCGCCGGACCTGCCCGACTTCATCACCGACCGGACCGAGACCCCGGCGACGTCCAACCCGCTCGGGGTCAAGGGCGTCGGCGAGGCCGGCACGATCGCCTCGACCCCGGCCGTCGTGGCCGCGGTCGTGGACGCGGTCCGGCACCTCGGCGTGACCGATCTCCGGATGCCCTGCACGCCGGAACGGGTCTGGCGGGCGATCAACGAACACGGGTCCGACGGCGGCGACCGGGCCGCCGAGGGCACCGTCGCCTACGGCGGCTCCCAGACCGCGACGACGGCCGGAGGTGCCGAGTGATCCCCCCGGAGTTCGACTACCTGCGGCCGCACTCGGTCGACGAGGCGGTCACGGAGCTCGGCCGGGCCGGCGACGACGCCAAGGTGCTGGCCGGCGGGCAGAGCCTGCTGCCGTTGCTGCGGCTGCGGCTGGCGTACCCGAGCACGCTGATCGACCTCGGCGGTCTCGGCGAGCTGCGGGGCGTCCGGCGGGACGGCGACGAGCTGGTGATCGGCTCGATGACGACCCACTACGACGTGCTGCACGACCCGCTGATCGCCGAGCACTGCCCGCTGCTGGCCCAGGCGACCGGCACGGTCGCCGACCCGGCGGTGCGGCACCGGGGCACCTTCGGCGGCGCGCTCTCGCACGCGGACCCGGCCGGCGACCTGCCGGCGGTGGCGCTGGCGCTGGACGCGGCGTTCGTCATCGAGGGACCGGACGGCCGCCGTACGGTCCCGGCCGGCCAGTTCTTCTCCGACTACCTGGAGACCGCGGTCCGGCCGGGGGAGATCCTGGTCGAGGTCCGGGTGCCGGTGCTCGGTGCCGGCTGGTCCAGCGCGTACGAGAAGTTCAACCGGGTCGCGCAGGCCTGGGCGATCGTCGGGGTGGCCGCGCTGGTCCGGACCGAGGGCGACACGATCGCCGAGGCCCGGGTCGGCCTGACCAACATGGGCACGACCCCGATACGGGCGAGCGCGACGGAGCAGCTGCTGGCCGGCACGTCGGCCCGCAACGGTGGCATCGCCCGGGCCGCGGAGGCGGCCGCGGAGGGCACCGAGCCGGCCGCGGACCTCTCGGCCCAGCCCGACTACCGGCAGCACCTGGCCCGGGTGCTGACCAGGCGGGCGGTGCAGAAGGCGGTCGCCGCGACCTGATCCCTCCCGGACTCACACCCGTGGCCGCCTCGATGCCGAGGCGGCCACGGGCGCACTATGGACAGGGATCAACGAGCCGGCTGACCGGCGGGACGACCAGGAAACCTGGGGTACGGGAGGGCGATTGGACGCGCGGGGTCTGCTGCCGGACGGGGTGAGCACCCCGGCGGAGCTGGTCGACCGGCTGGCCGAGGTCGGCTACCTGGCCGACGAGGGTCTGGCCACCGCCGCGTACCTGGGCCTGCGGCTGCACCGGCCGCTGTTCTGCGAGGGCGAGGCCGGCGTCGGCAAGACCGAGCTGGCCAAGGCGCTGGCCGCGGTGCTGGACGCGCCGCTGATCCGGCTGCAGTGCTACGAGGGCATCGAGGCGTCGCAGGCCCTCTACGACTGGGACTTCCCGCGCCAGCTGCTGCACCTGCGGACGGCCGAGGCGGCCGGGGTGGCCGACCCGGCGACGCTGGAGGCCGAGCTCTACTCGCGCCGGTTCCTGATCTCCCGGCCGCTGCTGGCGGCGCTGGAGACGACGCCGTCGGTGCTGCTGATCGACGAGGTCGACCGGGCCGACGACGAGTTCGAGGCGTTCCTGCTGGAGGTGCTCTCGGACTTCGCGGTGACCGTGCCGGAGCTGGGCACGATCCGGGCCGAGGTCCCGCCGGTGGTCGTGCTGACCTCCAACCGGACCCGGGACGTGCACGACGCGCTGAAGCGCCGCTGCTACTACCACTGGCTGGAGCACCCCGAGTTCGACCGCGAGGTCGCGATCGTCCGGCTGCGGGTGCCGGAGGCCAGCCTCCGGCTCTGCGAGGAGGTCACCGCGGGTGCGCACGCGCTGCGCAACGCCGACCTGCTCAAGCCGCCGGGCATCGCCGAGACCGTGGACTGGGCCCAGGCGCTGGCCGCGCTCGGCGCGCACGGGCTGGACCCGGCACTGGCCGCGGCCACCCTCGGCGCGGTCGTGAAGTACCGCGAGGACGTGGACCGGGTCCGCTCGCTGGACATCGGGGCGCTCGTGGCCCGGGCGGTGTCCGGGGTATGACCGCGCTCGACGACCCGGTGCGGGTGTTCGTCGGGCTCGGACGCGCGCTCGACTCGGCCGGGGTGCCGGCCGGGCCGGACCGGGTGGCCGAGGCGGTCCGGGCCGCGGTCGCGCTGGACCCGACCCGCCGCGCCGACCTCTACTGGGCCGGCCGGGTCACCTTCTGCGCCAACCCCGGCGACCTGCGCAAGTACGACGCGATCTTCGACGCGCTGGTCACCGGCGACCTGCCGCGACTGCAGCCGCGGACCCAACACCTGGTCCGGGCGGTGCCGATCACGCTGGCCGTCCCGGACCCGGACGGGGTCGAGGACGAGCTGGACGGGACCGAGGACAGCGTCCTGCAGGCCGCCGCGAGCCGGGTGGAGACCCTGCGGCACAAGGACGTCACCACGCTCGGGGCGGCCGAGCGGGCCCTGCTGGACCGGGCGCTGGCGGCGCTCTCGCTGCCGGGGGAGTCCCGCCCGTCCCGGCGCCGCCGGCCCTCGCCGCACCCGGGCGCGGTCGACCCCGGCCGTACGGTCCGGGCGTTGCTGCGGTCCGGGGGCGAGCCGGTCCGGCCGCGCTGGAGGCGCCGCTCGGTGCGGCCCCGGCCGGTGGTGCTGCTGGTCGACGTGAGCGGGTCCATGAGCGGGTACGCCGACGTGCTGCTGCGGTTCGCGCACGCGGCCACCCGCCGCCGCGGCGCCCGGACCGAGGTCTTCACCCTCGGCACCCGGCTGACCCGGGTGACCCGGGAGATGGCGACCCCGGACCCGGACCGGGCGATGGCGGCGGTCGCGGCCGCGGTCCCGGACTGGTCCGGCGGCACCCGGCTCGGCGTGCTGCTGCGGGAGTTCCTGGACCGCTGGGGCCAGCGCGGCGCGGCCCGCGGCGCGGTCGTGGTGATCCTGTCCGACGGCTGGGAACGGGACGACCCGGCGCTGCTCGGGGCACAAATGCGGCGGCTGTCGTTGTTGGCCCGGAGGGTGGTGTGGTGCAACCCGCGCAAGGCCCGGCCGGGGTTCGCCCCGCTGGCCGCCGGGCTCGCCGCCGCGCTGCCCCACGTGGACGACTTCGTGGCCGGCCACAGCCTGGAAGCGTTGGAGCAGCTGGCCATGATCGTGGCCGGAAAGAAGGTCGGCGGTGCGTGACGTCCTCGGCTCGTTGAGGTCCTGGTACGACTCCGGGCAGCCGTTCGCGCTGGCGACCGTGGTCGGCACCTCGAAGAGCGCACCCCGGGCGCCGGGCGCGGCGATGGCGGTCGAGCCCGGCGGCGAGGTCGCCGGCAGCGTCTCCGGCGGCTGCGTCGAGGGCGCCGTGTACGAGCTGGCCCAGGACGTCCTCGGCGGCGAGCCGCCGGTCCTGCAGCAGTACGGCTACTCCGACTCGGACGCGTTCGCGGTCGGGCTGACCTGCGGCGGGTCGGTGTCGGTGTTCGTACAGGCGGTCTCGGCCACGGACAACCCGCAGGTCGGCGAGGTGCTCACCTCGATCGAGTCCGACCAGCCGGTCGCGCTGGCGACGGTCATCTCCGGGCTCGGTGAGGTCGGCGCCCGGATGGCGGTGTGGCCGGACCGGGTCAGCGGCACCCTCGGCGTCGAGGGCCTGGACGCGGCCGTGACCGACGACGCCCGCGGGATGCTGGCCCAGGGCGCGACCGGGCAGCGGCACTACGGGTCCGACGGCGAGCGCCGGATGGACGACGTGACGGTGTTCGTCGAGGCGTACGCGCCGCCGCCGCGGATGCTGGTCTTCGGCGCGATCGACTTCGCCGCCGCGGTCGCCCGGATCGGCTCGTTCCTCGGCTACCGGGTGACCGTCTGCGACGCCCGCGCGGTGTTCGCGACCGCGCGCCGGTTCCCGGACGCCGACGAGGTCGTCGTCGAGTGGCCGCACCGCTACCTGGCCCGGCAGCACGTCGACGAGCGCACGGTGATCTGCGTGCTGACCCACGACCCGAAGTTCGACGTACCGCTGCTGGAGGTCGCACTGCGCACCCCGGCCTGGTACGTCGGGGCGATGGGCTCCCGGCGCACCCACGAGGACCGGATCGAGCGGCTGCGCGAGGTCGGGCTGACCGAGGGCGAGCTGGCCCGGCTGCGCTCGCCGATCGGGCTGGACCTCGGCGCCCGTACCCCGGAGGAGACCGCGGTCGCGGTCGCAGCCGAGATCGTGGCCGGCCGCTGGGGCGGGTCCGGGGTGCCGCTGGGCGAGACCGAGGGCGCCATCCACCGCTCGGTGGTGCGGTCGGCGTGATCGCGGGGCTGGTGCTCGCGGCCGGGGGCGGCAGCCGCTACGGCTCGCCCAAGGCGCTGGTCCGGCTGCACGGCCGGCTGCTGGTCGAGCGCGCGGTCGAGCTGCTGGCCGCCGGCGGCTGCGACCCGGTGACCGTGGTGCTCGGCGCGGCCGCCGACGAGGTCCGCGCGGCGGTGTCGCTGCCCGCGGTGGTGGTCAACCCGGACTGGCGGACGGGGATGGGCTCGTCGCTGCGGGCCGGGCTGGCCGCGCTGCCGGCCGGGGCCGAGGCGGTCGTGGTCACGCTGGTCGACACGCCCGGGCTGGGGCCGGAGTCCGTCCGGCGGCTGATCGCGGCCGGCGGCGCTGCCGCCCAGGCCACGTACGGGGGGCGGCGCGGACACCCGGTGCTGCTCGGTCGTACGGTTCTGGGTGAGGTCGCGGCCGCGGCGACCGGCGACCGGGGCGCCGGACCGTGGTTGGCGGCGAACCTCGACCGGGTACGGCTGGTTCCGTGTGACGGGACCGGCGACCCGCATGATGTGGATGTCCCGGATGATCTCGCCGCGCTGGCGGCGGGGGAGGAGTGAGCGATGCGGCTCGACCACGAGTTCTCGGTGCCGGTGCCGGCCGCCCAGGCCTGGCCCGTCCTGCTGGACATCGACCGGATCGCGCCGTGCATGCCCGGCGCCACGATCACCAAGGTCGACGGGGACGACTTCGAGGGCACGGTCAAGGTCAAGGTCGGCCCCATCACGGTCACCTACGGCGGGACCGCGAGCTTCGTGGAGAAGGACGAGACGCAGCGGATCGCGGTGCTCGAGGCCCGCGGCAAGGAGACCCGCGGCAGCGGCACGGCGACCGCGCGGGTGACCGCCCAGCTCTTCGACGAGGGTGCGACCTCCCGGGTCGCGGTGACCACCGACCTGTCGATCACCGGCAAGCCGGCCCAGTTCGGCCGCGGCGTGATGAACGACGTGGGCAACAAGCTGCTCGGCCGGTTCGCCGACTGCCTGGCCGGCGAGCTCGGCAACAGCCAGGCGCTGGCCACCCCGGCCGCGGCCCCCGCGGGCGCCGAGCCGGCCTCGGCCGAGTCGGGCGTGTCGGCCGAGAGCCAGAACGGCAGCGGCCCGGCCGGCGCCGAGGTCGCCGCCGAGGCCGCCGCGACGACCGCGGCCGCCGGCAGCGCCGCCCCGGCCGCCGAGCCCCTCGCCGCCCCGGCCGCCGCCCCCACCCCGGCCGCCGCCCCCACCCCGGCCGTGACCAGCGCGCCGCGCCCGGCCCCGCGGGCCGAGGCCGAGCCGATCGACCTGTTCGAGGCGGCCGGCGGCGCCGTGGCCAAGCGCGCCATCCCGGCCGCCGCCGCGGCCGCCGTGCTGGTGCTGCTGTTCGTGGTGCTCCGCCGGCGCCGCGGGTGAGGCCCTCGTCACACACGTAACGCCGTTGTCATCCCCGGGGTCCCCGCCGCACCATCCCGGGTAGAATTGATCGAACGTGGGCCGACGCCGTCCCTGCCGAGCTTGTGTTGCAGATGACGGGAGCAGCCCGTGTTGCCCTTCTCCGCGTACCCGCCGTCGCAGGGCCTCTACGACCCGGAGTCGGAGCGGGACGCCTGTGGCCTGGCGATGGTGGCCGACCTCAAGGGCCGGCGGTCGCACACGATCCTCACCCACGCGCTGACCGCGCTGCACAACCTGCGGCACCGCGGCGCGGCCGGCGCCGAGCCGAGCTCCGGCGACGGGTCCGGTCTGCTCATCCAGGTCCCGGACGCGTTCCTGCGCGCCGTCGCCGGCGTCGAGCTGCCGCCGGCGGGGGAGTACGTCACCGGCATCGCGTTCCTGCCGGCCGCGGACGAGCCGGCCGCCCGGGCCGAGGAGATCACCGCGGAGCTGGCCGCACAGGAGCGGCTCACGCTGCTGGGCTGGCGGGACGTGCCGACCGAGCCGGGTGACCTCGGCCCGACCGCGCTGTCGGTGATGCCGCGCTTCCGGCAGGTCTTCCTGGCCGCCGACGGCCCGTCGGAGGGCGTGCTGGACCTGGAGCGGCGGGCGTTCTGCCTGCGCAAGCGGCTGGAGCGGCGGACCCGGGACGAGGACTGCGCGCTCTACCTGCCGTCGCTGTCGGCCCGGACGCTGGTCTACAAGGGCATGCTCACCACCGAGCAGCTGGCCACGTTCTTCCCGGACCTGCACGACGAGCGGCTGGTCACCGCGATGGCGCTGGTGCACAGCCGGTTCTCGACCAACACGTTCCCGTCCTGGCCGCTGGCGCACCCGTTCCGCTACATCGCGCACAACGGCGAGATCAACACGATCAAGGGCAACCGCAACTGGATGCGGGCCCGCGAGGCGCTGCTGGAGACCGAGGTCTTCGGTGCCGCCCGCGGGGCCGACGGGCAGCCCGGTCGCGGCGACGTGAGCCGGCTGCTGCCCATCATCACCGAGGGCGCCTCGGACTCCGCGTCCTTCGACGAGGTGCTGGAGCTGCTGCACCTGGCCGGGCGGACCCTGCCGCACGCGGTGCTGATGATGATCCCGGAGGCCTGGGAGAACAACACCGAGATGAACCCGGCCCGGCGCGCCTTCTACGAGTTCCACGCCAGCCTGATGGAGCCCTGGGACGGACCGGCCGGCGTCGCCTTCACCGACGGCACCCTGATCGGCGCGGTCCTGGACCGCAACGGCCTGCGCCCGGCGCGCTGGTGGCAGACCGCCGACGACCTGGTCGTGCTGGCCAGCGAGGCCGGCGTGCTGGAGATCGACCCGGCCCGGGTGGTGGAGAAGGGCCGGCTGAAGCCCGGCCGGATGTTCCTGGTCGACACCGAGGCCGGCCGGATCGTGCAGGACGACGAGATCAAGGACGAGCTGGCCGCCGCCGCGCCGTACGCGCAGTGGCTCTCCGACGGCATGGTCGCGCTGTCCGACCTGCCCGAGCAGGAGCGCCCGCACCCCGAGCACGAGGACACCCTGCGCCGCCAGCAGATCTTCGGCTACACCGAGGAGGAGCTGCGGATCCTGCTGGAGCCGATGGCGGCGACCGGGGCCGAGCCGACCGGCTCGATGGGGACGGACACCCCGGTCGCGGTGCTCTCGCAGCGGCCGCGGCTGCTCTTCGACTACTTCAGCCAGCTGTTCGCGCAGGTCACGAACCCGCCGCTGGACGCGATCCGGGAGGAGCTGGTGACCTCGCTGGCCTCCACGGTCGGCCCGGACGCCAACCTGCTGGCCGCGGTGCCGGAGGCGGCGAACAAGATCACGCTGCCGTTCCCGGTGCTGGACAACGACGAGGTCGCCCGGCTCGCCGCCGGTACCGATCGGCTGCCCGCCATCAAGGTCAGCGGCCTCTACGAC
Organism: Mycobacteriales bacterium; assembly: GCA_035995165.1. Classification (NCBI taxonomy): domain Bacteria; kingdom Bacillati; phylum Actinomycetota; class Actinomycetes; order Mycobacteriales; species Mycobacteriales bacterium. The sequence goes on along the minus strand of DASYKU010000020.1, from coordinate 44,020 downwards.
GTGGACGGCGGCGGCGCGGCGCTGGAGGCGGCGATCACCCGGGTCCGCGACGAGGTGGTGGCCGCCATCGAGGGCGGCACCCGGATCGTGATCATCTCCGACCGCGGCAGCGACGCCACCCGGGCCCCGATCCCGTCCCTGCTGCTGACCTCGGCCGTGCACCACCACCTGGTCCGGAAGCGGCTGCGGACCAAGGTCGGCCTGGTCGTGGAGACCGGGGACTGCCGCGAGGTGCACCACGCCGCGCTGCTGATCGGGTACGGCGCCGGCGCGATCAACCCGTACCTGGGGATGGAGTCGGTGGAGGAGCTGGCCCGGCTCGGCCGGCTGCTGCCCCGGGTCTCCGACCCGGACCAGGCCGCCCGCAACCTGGTCACGGCGCTGGGCAAGGGCGTGCTCAAGGTGATGTCGAAGATGGGCATCTCCACCGTCGCCTCGTACACCGGGGCGCAGGTCTTCGAGGCGCTGGGCCTGTCCCAGGCGGTCGTCGACGACTACTTCACCGGCACCTCGTCCCGGCTCGGCGGGGTCGGGCTGGACGTGCTGGCCGACGAGGTCGCCGCCCGGCACCGGCTGGCCTACCCGAGCAACGCCACCGAGCGGGCGCACCGCGGCCTGGAGATCGGCGGCGAGTACCAGTGGCGGCGTGAGGGCGAGGTGCACCTGTTCAACCCGGAGACGGTGTTCCTGCTCCAGCACGCCACCCGCTCCCGCCGCTACGACGTCTTCCAGCGCTACACCGAGCAGGTCGACGAGCTGTCCCGGGAGGCGGCGACCCTGCGCGGGCTGTTCGACCTGCGTACGGGGGCCCGCCCGGCGATCCCGGTCGACGAGGTCGAGCCGGTCTCGGCGATCGTGCGGCGGTTCTCCACCGGCGCCATGTCGTACGGGTCGATCTCGATCGAGGCCCACGAGACGCTCGCGATCGCGATGAACACCCTCGGCGGCCGGTCCAACTCCGGCGAGGGCGGCGAGGACTCCGACCGGCTGCGGGACCCGCTGCGGCGCAGCGCGGTCAAGCAGGTCGCGAGCGGGCGGTTCGGCGTGACCAGCGAATACCTGGTCTCGGCCGACGACATCCAGATCAAGATGGCGCAGGGGGCCAAGCCGGGCGAGGGCGGCCAGCTGCCGGCCTCGAAGGTCTACCCCTGGATCGCCAAGACCCGGCACTCGACGCCGGGCGTCGGCCTGATCAGCCCGCCGCCGCACCACGACATCTACTCGATCGAGGACCTGGCCCAGCTGATCCACGACCTGAAGAACGCCAACTCCGACGCCCGGGTGCACGTCAAGCTGGTGGCCGAGGTCGGGGTGGGCACGGTCGCGGCCGGCGTGTCGAAGGCGCACGCGGACGTGGTGCTGATCTCCGGCCACGACGGCGGCACCGGCGCCGCGCCGCTCACCTCGCTCAAGCACGCGGGCATGCCCTGGGAGCTGGGGCTGGCCGAGACCCAGCAGACGCTGCTGCTCAACGGCCTGCGGGACCGGATCACCGTGCAGGTCGACGGGCAGATGAAGACCGGCCGGGACGTCGTCGTCGCGGCCCTGCTCGGCGCCGAGGAGTACGGCTTCGCCACCGCACCGCTGGTCGTCTCCGGCTGCGTGATGATGCGGGTCTGCCACCTCGACACCTGCCCGGTCGGCGTGGCCACCCAGAACCCGGAGCTGCGCCAGCGCTTCACCGGCAAGCCCGAGTTCGTGATCACCTTCTTCGAGTACGTCGCGGCGGAGGTCCGCGCGCTGCTGGCGCAGCTCGGCTTCCGGACCCTGGACGAGGCGATCGGGCACGCCGAGCTGCTGGACACCCGCAAGGCCGTCGACCACTGGAAGGCGGCCGGGCTGAACCTGGCCCCGTTGCTGGAGGTGCCGCAGCTGCCCGCGGGCGCGGCCCGGCGCCGGACCCGCGGCCAGGACCACGGGCTGGACCAGGCCCTGGACAACACGCTGATCCAGCTCTGCGAGGGCGCGCTCATGGACGCCTCGCCGGTCACGCTGGAGCTGCCGGTCCGCAACGTGAACCGGACCGTCGGTGCGATGCTCGGCTCCCTGGTCACCCGCCGGTACGGCGCGGCCGGGCTGCCGGACGACACGATCGACCTCACGTTCACCGGTTCGGCCGGTCAGTCCTTCGGCGCGTTCCTGCCGCCGGGGGTCACGCTGCGGCTGCTCGGCGACGCCAACGACCACGTCGGCAAGGGCCTGTCCGGCGGCCGGATCGTGGTCCGGCCCGACCCGGCGGCGCCGTTCGCGGCCGAGGAGAACGTCGTGGCCGGCAACGTGCTGGCGTACGGGGCGACCTCGGGCGAGCTCTACGTCCGCGGCACCGTGGGGGAACGGTTCTGCGTCCGCAACTCCGGCGCGACCGCGGTGGTCGAGGGCGTCGGCGACCACGCCTGCGAGTACATGACCGGGGGCCGGGTGGTCGTCCTGGGCGGGCACGGGCGGAACCTGGCCGCGGGCATGTCCGGCGGGCTGGCGTACGTGCTGGACATCGACCCGGGGCGGGTCAACCCGGCGATGGTCGACCTGGAGCCGGTCTCGGCCGAGGACGCCGACGACCTCTGCGGGATCGTCGCCGCGCACGGGTCGCTGACGGGGTCGCCGGTGGCGGCGGCGCTGCTGGCGGACTGGCCCGCGGCGGTGGCCCGGTTCACCGTGGTGGTGCCGCGCGACTTCAAGCGGGTCATGGAAGCGACCCGGCGGGCCGAGCAGGACGGCCGGCCGGTCGACGAGGCGATCATGGAGGCCGCCCGCGGGTAGGGTCGCGCGGGTGACGCGCCGGGCGAAGATCGTCTGCACGGTCGGGCCGGCGACGGCGACCGTGGACCGGCTGACCGCGCTGGTCGAGGCGGGCATGGACGTCGCCCGGCTCAACTTCAGCCACGGCTCCCGGGACGACCACGCCCGCATGTACGACCTGGTCCGGCAGGCGTCGGACCGGGTCGGGCGTGCGGTCGGCGTGCTGGCCGACCTGCAGGGGCCGAAGATCCGGCTCGGTACGTTCGGTGGCGGGCCGGTCGTCTGGCGGACCGGCGACCGGGTCACGATCACCACCGAGGACGTGACCGGGACCGCGGACCGGGTGTCCACGACGTACCGGCAGCTGGCCGAGGACGTCCGGCCGGGGGACCGGCTGCTCGTCGACGACGGCAACGTCGGGCTGGTCGTGGTCTCCGTGCACGACCGGGACGTGCTCTGCGACGTCACCGAGGGCGGCCCGGTCTCCGACCACAAGGGCCTGTCGCTGCCCGGGATCGCGGTCAGCGTGCCGGCGCTGTCGGACAAGGACGCCGCGGACCTCCGGTTCGCCCTGGGCCTGCAGGTCGACCTGGTCGCGCTCTCGTTCGTCCGGTCCCCGGCCGACGCCGCGCTGGTGCAGGCCGTGCTGACCGAGGCCGGTCAGCGGCTGCCGGTGCTGGCCAAGCTGGAGAAGCCGGAGGCGGTCGCCGACCTCGACGCGGTGGTGGACGCGTTCGACGGGGTGATGGTCGCCCGCGGCGACCTCGGCGTGGAGATGCCGCTGGAGCAGGTGCCGCTGGTGCAGAAGCGGGCCGTGCAGCGCTGCCGGGAGCGGGCCAAGCCGGTCATCGTCGCGACCCAGATGCTGGAGTCGATGATCGAGCACTCCCGGCCGACCCGGGCCGAGGCCTCGGACGTGGCCAACGCGGTGCTGGACGGGGCCGACGCGGTGATGCTCTCGGGCGAGACCAGCGTCGGGCGCTACCCGGTGCAGACGGTCGCGACGATGGCCCGGATCATCAACGCGGTCGAGAGCGACGCGTCCATCTCGGCTCCGCCGCTGCAGTACGCGCCGCGGACCCGGGGCGGCGCGATCGCCCAGGCCGCGATCGAGGTCGGCCTCCGGCTCGGCGCGTCCACGCTCGTCTCGTTCACGCAGACCGGCGACACGGTCCGGCGGCTGGCCCGGCACCACTGCCGGATCCCGCTGCTGGCCTTCACGCCCGACCCGGCCGTCCGGAGCCGGCTGACGCTGTCCTGGGGCGTCGAGACCTTCATCACCCCGACCGTCCGGCACACCGACGAGATGGTCGCGGCGGTGCAGGACTCGATGCTGGCGACCGGGCGCGGGCGGGTCGGCGACCTGGTCGTCGTCGTGGCCGGGAGCCCGCCCTCCACGCCGGGCAGCACGAACATGCTGCGCGTGCACCGCCTCGGCGACCCCGCGACGGACTGATCCCTACTGCGCCCAGGGCGGGTTGACGACGGTGCCGTCGGCCATGGTGGCGGTGAGGCCGGCGCGGGTGCAGGCGAGGAGGCGGGCCGGGGCGTCGACGGCGCCGACCGAGAGCAGCGACCCGGCCGGGGCCGCGAGCGTGTCGCCGGCCGCCAGCTCGGCCGGCTCGCCGTCGACGGCGACCGTGAGCCGCCCGGCCAGCACGTGCAGGACCTCCTCGCGGTCCAGCCGGTGTGGCGCGGCCGGCGCGCCCGCCGGCACGTCGACGGTCCACATCGCGAGCTCGGTGCCACCCTTGCTGGGTGCGCTGCAGGAGGTGAAGCGGGCGCCGTGCAGTTCGACGGTGTCCGCGGAGCCGTGTCGTACGACGAGCATGGACTCTCCCCAGTAGTAAGGCTGACTGACTAGAAGGTAAGTTAGGCTGACTATCGTGACCGCGTCAACTCCCGATCTCGTGGTGCTGCTGAGCCTGGCGCTGCGGCAGCTCCAGGACGAGCTCGGCGCGGACCTGGACGCGGCCGGGTTCGGCGGGCTGCGCCCCGCGCACGGGTACGCGCTGTCCCGGCTGTCGTTCGGCGGCGCCACCTCGGTGCAGGTCGCCGAGCACCTCGGCATCACCAAGCAGTCCGCCGGCCAGCTGGTCGACGAGCTGGAACGGGCCGGGTACGTCCGGCGCGAGCCGCACCCGACCGACCGGCGCGGGAAGCTGCTCGTGCTCACCGACCGGGGCTGGGCCTGCGTGCGGGCCGCCGGGGCGGCCTTGGCCGCGATCGACGCCCGGCTGACCGACCGGCTCGGCGCGGACCGGCTGGCCCAGCTGAAGGCCGGGCTCGCCGCCGCCGGCCCCGAGCCCGGCCCCTGGCGCGGCCTGCGCCCGCCCTGGTGACTAGCCGGCCAGGCGTTGGAGGAGGGCCCACAGGGCTTCGACGTGGCGGCGTTCGGTGCGGGTGGCGCCGATCGCCACCCGCAGCACGTACCGGCCGTGCACCTTGGTGTGCGACAGGTACGCCTGCCCGGACTCGTTGACGGCCCGCAGCAGCGCCTCGGTCGCCTCGTCGCCGGCCACCAGGCGCAGGCAGACCAGGCTCAGCGGGTGCGGCGCGACGACCTCGAACCGGCTGTCCGCGCGGGCCCAGGCCGCGAGCTCCTGGGCCAGCCCGACGCCGGTCCGGATGTGCTCGCGCAGCCCCTCCAGGCCGTACCAGCGCAGGACGGCCCAGAGCTTGAGCGCGCGGAACCGGCGGCCCAGCGGCACCTGCCAGTCCCGGTAGTCGATCACCGCGCCGGACTCGGTCTGCGCGTTGCGGAGGAACTCCGGCAGCACCGACAGCGCGCCGACCAGCGTGTCCGGGTCGGCGACCCAGAACGCGTCGCAGTCGAAGTTGGTGAGCAGCCACTTGTGCGGGTTCGTCGCGTAGGAGTCGGCGAGCTCGAGGCCGTCGCCGAGCCAGCGGAACTCGGGGCAGACCGCGGCGACCCCGGCGTACGCGGCGTCGACGTGCAGCCAGACGTCCTCGGCCCGGCAGACCTGGCCGAGGGCCCGCACCGGGTCGATCGCGGTGGTCGAGGTGGTGCCGACGGTGGCGAGCATCAGCAGCGGCGTGACCCCGGCGGCGCGGTCCGCGGCGGTCGCTTCCCGCAGCGAGTCCGCGGTGATCGACAGCGAGTCCGGGTCGACGTCGAGCACCCGGATCGCGGCGTCGCCGAGCCCGGCGATCCGGACCGCCTTCTCGCCGGCGGAGTGCGTCTCGGGGGAGAGGTACACCGCGTACCGGTCGCGGACGCCGTCGGTGCGCACCGATCCGCCCGAGGCCCGGTGCAGCGCCGCGATCACCGCGCACAGCACGGAGCTGGACGCGGTGTCCTGGATGACGCCGTTTCCGCGGAAGCGCTCGGGCAGGCCCAGCGCCTGCGCGAGCCAGTCCATGACGACGGTCTCGACCTCGGTCGCCGCGGGCGAGGTGGCCCACAACATGCCCTGCACGCCGAGCCCCGAGGACACCAGGTCTGCCAGCACGGCCGGCCCGGACGCGTTCGCCGGGAAGTAGGCGAAGAACGAGGGGTGCTGCCAGTGCGTGATCCCGGGCAGCACGACCCGGTCGAGGTCACCGAGGAACGCCGAGAACGGCTCCCCGGCCTCCGGCGGGGCCGGCGGCATCGACGCGGCGATCTCGCCCGGCTTCACCCGCGCCCCCACCGGCAGCGACTCGGCCCGCTCCCAGTAGTCGGCGACCCAGTCGACGACCTCGCGCCCGTACCGCCGGAATTGTTCGGGAGTCATGTGCACGGCCCCAAAATACGGTTCCCGCGCCCATGGCAGGTTGGCCCCATGCCCAGCTGGACGTTTCGCGGGACCGTCCTACCGGACGGCGGCGAGGCGCCTCGGTCGGCTACGACCCCGCCGCCCGCACCGACCGTGCCCGCGCCCGCTCCGGCGACGTCCCCGCCACCCGGAGAAGGCGACGTCCCGGAACGCGGGAAAGATGACGTCGCGCCACGCGGGGGCGCGCGGGGCTCGGCCCGGAAAGCATGGCGACCGGCCACGCGGAGAGGTGACGTCCCGCAACGCGCGGCGCGGGGGCCCGGCGCCCGGAAGCATGGCGACTGGCGCCGCGGAAAGGTGACGTTCCGGAACGCGGGGGCGGGGGGCTCGGCCCCCCGGAAAGCATGGCGACCGGCCCACTGACCGGCCAGGGAGCAGCGAAACGCTCCCGGCACGCCGCGCGTGCCGGGAGCGGGACTCGAACCCGCAAGCCCTTTCGGGCAGATGCTTTTGAGGCACCCGTGTATGCCGATTCCACCATCCCGGCTCGGCGCGCCCCAGAAGTCTAGACAGGTACGCTGCGGTCTCCGGCCCGCGACGTCGCGTGTCCGCCCCACGCCTTGGAGTGCCCGTGTCCGACGCCCCGCCCCGCCGAGTTCTCATCGCCGAGGACGAAGCGCTGATCCGCCTCGATCTCAAGGAGATGCTCGAGGAGGAGGGCTACGCGGTGGTCGGCGAGGCCGGCGACGGTGAGGAGGCCATCACGATGGCGGACTCGCTGCGTCCGGACCTGGTCATCCTGGACGTGAAGATGCCCAAGCTGGACGGGATCGCGGCGGCGGAGCGGATCGCGGGGGAGCGGGTGGCTCCGGTGGTGATCCTCACCGCGTTCGGGCAGCGCGATCTGGTCGAGCGGGCCCGCGAGGCCGGCGCGATGGCATACCTGGTGAAGCCGTTCCAGAAGAAGGACCTGGTGCCGACCATCGAGATGGCGACGTCCCGGTTCGCCGAGATCGTCGCGCTCGAGCAGGAGGTCGGCGGCCTGCAGGAGCGGCTGGAGGCGCGCAAGACGGTCGAGCGGGCCAAGGGCGTGCTGATGACCGAGCATGGGATGACCGAGCCCGAGGCGTTCCGCTGGATACAGCGCACCGCGATGGACCGGCGTACGACGATGCGCGCGGTCGCGGAGGCCGTGCTCGCGGCCGGGTTCGACCTCACCGCCGACTCCGGCCGCTGAGCCTCCTGGTATCGAATCGGCGTGTCTGAAACATTCGGCGCGTCGCGGTTCAGTTACGACTTCGTGCCTTGCGGCCGGGCGACCGGAAGCGTGCGCTAGGTTGGCGCGCATCGTCACCCGGCCCTCGCGGACCGGCTGTTGGCGTGTCATACCCGGTTCTCACGGAGGTAACTCGTGCGGCGTGCGTACTCCCGGGGTCTGATGGCCGCTGCGGCTGCCTCGGCCCTGTTCCTTTCCGCCTGTGGCGGTGACGACAGCTCCAGCAGCGACAGCGGCTCCAGCGGCGGCGGCGGCGGTTCTGTCACCCTCGGTTTCATGGGCGCGCAGACCGGCCCGAACGCGCAGCTGGGCATCAACATCTCCAACGGTGTCGAGCTCGCGCTCGCGCAGCACAACGCCAAGTCCGGTGTCACCCAGGTCAAGCTGATCAAGTACGACACCCAGGGCGACCCCACGCAGGCCACCAACCAGGCCAAGAAGGCGATCACCGACAAGGTCGTCGGCGTCGTCGGCCCGGCGTTCTCCGGTGAGTCGAAGACGGCGGTGCCGATCCTCGACGAGGCCGGCATCCCGAACGTCTCGCCGTCGGCCACCGCGGTCTCGCTGGCCGCGAGCGGCTGGAAGACCTGGCACCGCGTGCTGGCGAACGACGACGTGCAGGGCCCCGGCGACGCCGACTTCATGGCGAAGACGCTGGGCGCCAAGAACGTCGCGGTCATCGACGACCAGAGCGAGTACGGCAAGGGCCTGGCCGACGCGGTGCGCAAGCAGCTCGCGACGGACAGCGTCAAGGTCGCCGTGAACGACTCGATCGACCCGAACGCGTCGAGCTACTCCTCGACCGTCAACAAGGTCAAGCCGGCCAACGTCGACGCGATCTTCTTCGGCGGCTACTACTCGGCCGCCGGCAAGCTGATCAAGCAGCTGCGCGACGGCGGTGTGCAGGGCTCGTTCATGTCGGGTGACGGCAGCCTGGACGCCCAGGTGATCAGCGCGGCCGGCGGCACCGCCGCCGACGGCGTGCTGCTCAGCTGCACCTGCTCCTCCGCGGTCGGCTCCACCGACCCGGCGGTGCAGAAGTTCGCGACCGACTACAAGGCCAAGTACAACGTCGACCCGGCGACCTACTCGGCCGAGGGCTTCGACGCGACGAACGCCTTCCTGCAGGCGATCGACGCCGGCAAGACCAGCACGAGCGACATCAACGACTTCGTGACGAAGATCGACTTCAAGGGTGTGTCCAAGCAGATCAAGTTCACCGACTCCGGTGAGCTGTCGGGCAACCTGCTCTTCATCACCGAGGTCAAGGACGGGAAGCTCTCGTTCCTGGGCGACACCGCTACGGCCAAGCCCACCGCCTGACCGTTCCAACGCCACCGCGGGCGGGAGCCGGGATTCTGATCCCGGCTCCCGCCCCGGTGCGTTCCCACACCACCCGCGGAGCGGTCCCACATGGTGCATGACTTCGTCACGCAGTTCTGGTCGTCCACCGTGGACGGCCTGACGAATGGTTCGATCTACGCGCTGATCGCGCTCGGCTACACGCTCGTCTACGGCGTACTGCGACTGATCAACTTCGCGCACTCCGAGATCTTCATGGTCGGTACGTTCGGGGCGCTCGGCGCGCTGAACCTGTTCCACATCGACAGCCCGCAGAGCGGGCTCGCGCTCGCCGGCGTGCTGCTGATGATGCTGGCGGTGGGAATGGCGGTCTCGGGCGGGACCGCGGTGCTGCTGGAACGGATCGCCTACCGGCCGCTGCGCAAACGCGGCGCGTCCCGGCTGGCCGCGTTGATCTCGGCCATCGGCGCCTCGTTCTTCCTGCAGGAGCTGTTCGCGATCTGGCAGGGCCGCGACCAGGTGCGTCTCCCGCGGGTGATGAACAAGGAGACCTGGTTCAACATCGGCTCGGGTCAGGTCCGCAACGACAAGGTCCTGGTCTTCGTCGCGGCGATCGTCATGATGATCATTCTCGAGCGGTTCGTGAACACCAGCCGGCTCGGCCGGGGCATCCGGGCCACCGCCCAGGACCCGGACACGGCCGTCCTGATGGGCGTGAACATCGACCGCGTGGTGATGGTGACCTTCCTGCTCGGTGGCATGCTGGCGGGGGCGGCCGCCGCGCTGTACGGGGTGTTCTTCGAGCTGACCCAGTACAACGTCGGGTTCCTGCTGGGCATCAAGGCGTTCACCGCCGCCGTCCTCGGCGGCATCGGCAACATCCGGGGAGCCCTGATCGGAGGCCTGGTGCTCGGACTCATCGAGAACTACGGGGCGAGCTTCTTCGGCACCGAGTGGCTGGACGTGGTGGCCTTCTCGGTCCTGGTGCTCGTGCTGATGTTCCGGCCGACGGGGATCCTCGGCGAGAACCTGCAGCGGGCACGCGTATGAGCGGGTCGTTCGCCGGCATGAAGCGCCGGATGCCGGACGTGCTGGGCGCCATGGGCGCCTGGTGGGACCGCGTCCCTCAGTACGGCCGCTACCTCATCTATGTGGTGCTGATCATCGGCGCGTTCCTGCTGCCGTCCGGCTCGATCGGGTCGTTCATGACCCCGGAGTCGGACTGGCCGAGCGTGCTGTTCTACCCGATCGGCGTGTACGTGCTGCTCGCCATCGGGCTGAACGTCGTGGTCGGCCAGGCCGGCCTGCTCGACCTGGGTTACGTCGCCTTCTTCGCCATCGGGTCGTACGCGCTGGCGATCTTCGCGACGAACCACGGCTGGAACTTCTGGGAGAGCCTGCCGGTCGGCATCATCATCGCCGCCGCGGCCGGGGCGATCCTGGGCACGCCGACGCTGCGCCTGCGGGGCGACTATCTGGCCATCGTCACGCTCGGGTTCGGTGAGATCATCCGGATCACTGCCAACAACCTGGACTTCACCGGTGGCCCGCGCGGCATCTCGCCGATCCCGCACCCGCCGTCGGTGCCGGACGCGCACATCGGCGACGTCAAGATCCTGCGCTACGGCGTCATCGACGCCCGGCCGTACTACTACCTCCTCCTGGTGGTCATCATCGTGGTGATCATCGTGGTGAAGCGGCTGGAGCACAGCCGGGTCGGCCGGTCCTGGGCCGCGATCCGGGAGGACGAGGACGCGGCCGAGCTGATGGGCGTGCCGACGCTCAAGTTCAAGATCGTCGCGTTCGTCATCGGCGCCGCGATCGGCGGGTCGGCCGGCGTGCTGTTCGCCGCCCAGACGACCTCGATCACCCCGGTGAACTTCCCGTTCATCCTGTCCGCGCTGATCCTCTGCGCGGTCGTGCTCGGCGGCTCCGGCAACCTGCTCGGCGTCGTCCTGGGCGCGTTCGTGGTGGCCTGGCTGCCGGAGCGGTTCCGCGGGTTCGAGGAGTACCGGGTGCTCACCTTCGGCGCGGCGCTCGTCATCATGATGATCATCCGGCCCGAGGGCCTGCTCCCGTCCCGCCAGCGGCGGGCCGAGCTGGCCGAGGGCACCGGCGGGATGGGCTCGCTGGGCGGCGAGGTGGGCGCGGTCAGCGCCCAGAACGTCGAGCTGGACGGGTCTGTCAACGGCCGGGCCGGCGTGCTGGCCGGCTCCGACGACCGGGAGGCCGGGGCGTGACCGCGCTGCTCGAGCTGGCCGGCGTGACCCAGCGCTTCGGCGGCGTGGTCGCGCTCTCCAGCGTCGACCTGTCCGTACCGGAGGGGGCGATCTTCGCGTTGATCGGCCCGAACGGGGCCGGCAAGACGACGATCTTCAACCTCATCACCGGCGTCTACACGCCGACCGAGGGGGAGGTGCGGTTCAACGGCGAGCGGATCTCCGGTCGCCGGCCGCACCTGGTGACCGCCTCCGGGGTCGCCCGGACGTTCCAGAACATCCGGCTCTTCGACAACATGTCGGCGCTGGAGAACGTCATGGTCGGTGCCGACGCCCGGCACAAGACCAGCGTCGGCGGCGCGGCCCTCGGGTTGCCCCGGCACCGCCGGGAGGAGAAGCAGGGCAAGGCCCGCGGCCTGGAGCTGCTGGAGTTCGTGGGCGTGGCCGGGGTCGCGCAGGAGACCGCGAAGAACCTCTCCTACGGCGACCAGCGCCGGCTGGAGATCGCCCGGGCGCTGGCCACCGAGCCGAAGCTCCTGCTGCTGGACGAACCGGCGGCCGGGTTGAACGCCTCGGAGAAGCTGGCGCTGTCCGACCTGATCCGGAGCATCCGCGACAGCGGCCGGACCGTCTTCCTCATCGAGCACGACATGGGCATGGTCATGCAGATCAGCGACCGGGTCGCGGTGCTGGACTTCGGGCAGAAGATCTCCGAGGGCGTCCCGGCCGAGGTCCAGAACGACCCCAAGGTCATCGCCGCCTACCTGGGAGCGCCCGCCGATGCTTCTTGAAGTCGAGGATCTGCGGGTCCACTACGGCAAGATCGAGGCGATCCGCGGGATCTCCGTCGAGGTCGACGAGGGCGAGATCGTCACCCTCATCGGGGCCAACGGCGCCGGCAAGACGACCACGCTGAAGACGCTGTCCGGGTTGCGCCGGGTCACCTCGGGCCGGATCCGGTTCGCCGGGGACGACATCACGAACATGCCGGGGCACAAGCGGGTGCTCACCGGGATCTGCCAGGCGCCCGAGGGCCGCGGGATCTTTCCCGGCATGACGGTGCTGGAGAACCTGGACATGGGGACGTACGCGCGGAAGTCCCCGGACTACGCCGCCGACCTCGACCGGGTGCTCACGTTGTTCCCCCGGCTGGGGGAGCGGCGCAAGCAGGCCGGCGGCACCCTGTCCGGCGGTGAGCAGCAGATGCTGGCCATCGGACGGGCGATGATGGCCCGGCCGCGGTTGCTGCTGCTGGACGAGCCGTCGATGGGCCTGGCGCCGCTGATCGTGCAGCAGATCTTCGAGATCCTGAAGGAGATCAACGAGCAGGGCACCACGATCCTGCTGGTCGAGCAGAACGCGACCCAGGCCCTGCAGCTCTCGCACCGCGCGTACGTGCTGGAGACCGGGTCGGTGGTCAAGTCGGCGCCGGCGTCGGAACTGCTGGACGACCCGTCGGTCCGCGAGGCCTACCTCGGCGGCGCGGCCGCGCACTGATCCATCGGGGTGCTGCCGGGGGCGCTAGGTCCCCGGCAGCGCCACGTCCTTGCCGAGGTCCTGCACCCGCAGCGCGCGGACGATCGACTTCACCGGCAGGTCGAACCAGAGATCCATCTCCAGCCGCCCCTCGGCCGGGACGACGGCGACCTTCGGCTGCCGGGCGATGTTCATCGCGTCGTAGTCCGGCTTGTACGTCTTGCCGGTGGCGTCGACCAGCAGCAGCCGGTCGGTCGAGAAGCTCCGGAACGTCGACATGCCGTTGTCCAGGGCGATCCGGACCCGCTCGTACTCGCCCTTGGGCAGCCATTCGGCGTGCGTGCCGATGATCGAGAGCAGGTGCGTCCGCAGTCCGACGACGCTGACCGTCACCTGCGGGCCGGTCGCGGTCGCGGTCGCCAGCGGGGTCTCGAACGGCCGCGCCGTGCGCGGGGCCTGCAGGTAGGTCGGGCTCGCGCTCGGGGCGGGCGCGCCGGCCGCGTCCGAGTGGGAGGAGCAGCCGGTGGCGGCTGCTCCGGCGAGGACGGCCAGTAAGGACCCGATCACGAGGCGGCGCACCATACGACGGTATCTCCCGGTTGTCACAGCTCTGCAAACCTGGGGATCCCGATCCGGCGCCGGGCAGAGGGTGACCCGGGCCGCCTTTGGCGCCGTCCCATGCCCCGCGCCACGAGACGTTCTCTACTCAGCGTGCCCGGGTCGTGGCAGAGAGTAGGTCAGTCGCGGGGCTGCGTCAAACTCCGATGTCGGCTCGGCCGTTCGGCCGCTGCCGACGGAGATCCACGGGCCGGTAGGGTGGCGTCCTGCCGACGGAGCCCGGGACGTCCTCCCGCTGGAGCCGGCAGATGTTCCTGGTGGAGGCGGAGTGTCCCGGATCCGGGTGCGGGTGCGTACGGCGGGCGCGGACGACGTGGACGCGCTCGTCGCGCTGGTCGGGCGGGTCAGCGACCTCGGTCCGGTCCGCGGCCGCGCGGTCGCCCGCCGCGGCCCGGATGCCTTCAAGGCCCAGGCCGAGCGCCTCCTGTCCGACCCCGCGCACCGGGTGGTCGTCGCCCTGGACGAGCGGGACGAGGTGATCGGCGCGGCCGTGTTCGGCGCCGAGACGGCCGGCGGCCTGCTCGACCCGCCCTCGGTCTACGTCAGCCACCTGCTGGTCGACTCCGAGCACCGCAAGCGCGGCGCGGGCCGGGCCCTCGTCGCCGCGGCCGCCGGCTACGCCGACGAGATCGGGGTCGACTCGGTCGTCGTCGGGGTCGCGCCGACCGGCCGGGACGCCAACCGGTTCTTCGCCCGGCTCGGGTTCGCGCCGCTGGTGATGCGGCGGATCGCGCCGGTCGCGGCGCTGCGGCGGGCGCTGGCCAGCGCCGACCCGGCCGGCGAGGCCACACTGCCCGGCCGTACGGGGCTGGCCCGGGCGTTGCCGCGCTCGTCCCGGTCCCGGTTGCGCCGCACCGGCTGAGCTTTCTGCTCCCCAGCCTTGGCCGGAAGCCGGGATTGTCGGTGGGCGGTCCTAGACTCCGACCCGTGACCGAGGCTCCCCGACTGCTCCTGCTCGACGGCCATTCGCTGGCGTACCGGGCGTTCTTCGCGCTGCCGGTGGAGAACTTCCAGACCACGATGGGCATCCCGACCAACGCGGTCTACGGGTTCACCTCGATGCTGATCAACCAGCTCCGGGACGAGCAGCCGACCCACGTCGGCGTGGCCTTCGACGTCTCCCGCAAGACCTTCCGCAACGAGACCTACGCGGAATACAAGGCCGGCCGGTCGGAGTCGCCGAGCGACTTCAAGGGCCAGGTCAGCCTCATCCAGGAGGTCCTGCAGGCGCTGCGGATCCCGTGGTTCGGGGTCGAGGGCTTCGAGGCCGACGACGTCATCGCCACGCTGACCACGCAGGCCGTCGCGCAGGGCATGGACGTGCTCATCGGCTCCGGCGACCGGGACGCGATCCAGCTGGTCAACGAGCACGTCACGCTGCTCTACCCGAAGCGCGGCGTCTCCGAGCTGACCCGCTTCACCCCCGGGGAGGTCGAGGCCAAGTACGGCCTGACCCCCGTGCAGTACCCGGACTTCGCCGCGCTGCGCGGCGACCCGTCGGACAACCTGCCCAACATCCCGGGCGTGGGGGAGAAGACCGCGGCCAAGTGGGTCCGCGAGTTCGGCTCGCTGGCCACGCTGGTCGAGCGGGTGGACGAGGTCAAGGGCAAGGCCGGCGACGCGCTGCGGGCGCACCTGGCCAACGTGCTGCGCAACCGGCAGCTGACCGAGCTGGTCCGGGACGTGCCGGTGCCGCTCGGCCCGGCGGACCTGGTGCTGGGCCAGTGGGACCGCGACGAGGTGCACAAGCTCTTCGACAACCTGCAGTTCCGGGTGCTGCGGGAGCGGCTGTTCGCGACGCTGACCGCGGTCGGGCCGGAGGCCGAGGGCGGCTTCGAGGTCACCGGCACGGTCCTCGGTCCCGACGACCTGCCGGGCTGGCTGGCCGAACACGCGCGCTCCGGGAAGCGGATCGGCATCAGCCTGCGCGGCAGCTGGGGTCGCGGCACCGGCATCGTGCAGGGCCTGGGCCTGGCGGTCGAGGGCGGCGAGCCCGACGAGGCGGCGTACGTGGACGCCGAGACGCTCTCCGACGTCGACGAGCGCGCGCTGGTCGAGTGGCTGGCCGACACCTCGGTGCCCAAGACCGTGCACGACCTCAAGGGCACCCTGCTCGCGTTCTACGCGCGCGGCTGGGACGTCGTCGGGGTCACCAGCGACACCGCGCTGGCGGCGTACCTGGCCCTGCCCGGGCAGCGCACGTTCGACCTGGCCGACCTGGTGCTGCGCTACCTGCGGCTGGAGCTGAGCGGCGGCGCCGAGCCGGCCGGCGAGGGCCAGCTGACGCTCGACGGCGGTGCGGAGGAGGCCGACGCGGCGGTCGCGCAGGAGCAGGCGGTGCGGGCGCGCGCGGTCGCCGACCTGGCCCGGGCGCTGGACGACGACCTGGACACCCGCGGCGCGACCGTGCTGCTGCGCGACGTCGAGCTGCCGCTCTCGCGGGTGCTGGCCGACATGGAGCGCACCGGCATCGGCGCCGACCTGGACTACCTGATCGACCTGCAGTCGGAGTTCGCGGGCCAGGTCAAGGCCGTCGAGCAGGAGGCGTACGCGTCGGTCGGGCGGGAGTTCAACCTCGGCTCGCCCAAGCAGCTGCAGGCGATCCTGTTCGACGAGCTGAGGCTGCCCAAGACCAAGCGGATCAAGTCCGGCTACACGACCGACGCCGACGCGCTGGTCTGGCTGTCCGAGCAGGCCCCGGACGTGCCGCTGCTGGGCGCGCTGCTGCGGCACCGGGACGTGTCCCGGCTCAAGACCGTGGTCGACTCGCTGATCCCGATGGTCGACGACCACGGCCGCATCCACACCACGTTCAACCAGGTCATCGCGGCCACCGGCCGGCTGTCCTCGCAGGACCCCAACCTGCAGAACATCCCGATCCGGACCGCGGAGGGCCGCCGGATCCGGCGCGCGTTCGTGGTCGGCGCCGGCTACGAGTCGCTGCTGACCGCGGACTACAGCCAGATCGAGATGCGGATCATGGCGACGCTGTCCGAGGACGCCGGGCTGATCGAGGCGTTCCAGTCCGGCGAGGACCTGCACACGTTCGTCGCGTCCAAGGCGTACAACCTGCCGCCGGAGTCGGTGGACCCGGAGCTGCGCCGCCGCATCAAGGCGATGTCGTACGGGCTGGCCTACGGGCTCTCGGCCTACGGGCTGGCGCAGCAGCTGCGCATCCACCCCGACGAGGCCCGCGAGCAGATGGAGGCGTATTTCGAGCGGTTCGGCGGGGTGCGGGAATACCTGCGGCACGTGGTCGACGCCGCCCGCCGGGACGGCTACACCGAGACGATCCTCGGCCGCCGCCGCTACCTGCCCGACCTCACCAGCGACAACCGGCAGCGCCGGGAGATGGCCGAGCGGATGGCGCTCAACGCGCCGATCCAGGGCTCGGCCGCGGACATCATCAAGGTCGCCATGCTCGGCGTCGACCAGGGGCTGCGGGAGGCGGGGCTGAAATCCCGGCTGCTGCTGCAGGTGCACGACGAGCTCGTGCTCGAGGTCGCGCCGGGGGAGCGGACCGCGGTCGAGGCGCTGGTCCGGGCCCAGATGGGCGGGGCGTACGAGCTCTCGGTCGAGCTGTCCGTGTCGGTCGGGGTCGGCCGCACCTGGGACGACGCCGGCCACTGAGCCGTCGGGACCGGCTGCCGGGCGGGTTCACGCGGGGGTCACCGGGGGGTCTGCCAGACTGCGGCCCATGGTCACGGTGTCGTGGCGCGGCCGGGCCCTGGTGGCCGCCGCGGTGGTGTTGCTGCTGTCCGCCTGCGGCTCCCAGCCGGCCGCACGGAGCCGGGAGGACTCCGTCCGGTCGACCGCGACCGACGTCGCGTTCACCGGCTGCGACAAGGTGGCCTGCGCCGGCACCCTCGCCGGCGCCAAGTACGAGGTGAAGATGCCGGCGAAGTGGAACGGCACGCTGCTGCTGTTCTCGCACGGCTACCGGCAGGCCGAGTCGTCGCCGCCGGACTTCGCGCCGGTGACGACCGACGCGCAGTCCGCGCCCAGCGACGAGGCCGCGACCGCGCTGCTGGCGGCGGGCTACGCGCTGGCCGGCTCGTCCTACAAGACCAACGGCTGGGCCGTCGCGGACGGGGTCGCGGCCGGCGAGCAGGTGCACGACTTCTTCACCTCGAAGATCGGCACGCCGAACCGGACGTACGTCTGGGGCGAGTCGCTGGGCGGCCTGATCACCGAGCTGCTGGCCGAGAAGCACCCGGACTGGATCGCCGGCGCGGCGCCGATGTGCGGCGTGATCGGCGGCTCCAACCTCAACTTCGACGTCGCGCTCGACCTCGGGTACGCGGTGAAGACCCTGCTGGCGCCCTCGTTCAAGATCGACGGCTACACCTCGTTCCAGGACGCGTCGGCGAACTTCGATGTCGCCTACAAGGCCGTGCTGGCGGCGGCCAACACGCCGGCCGGTATCGCCAAGCTGCTGCTCATCGCGGCTCTGGTGGACGCGCCCACGCAGACCGTCGACTACGACGGTTCCACGTTGCAGTCGCGCGGGGCGGCGCTGGTCGAGGGCATCGTCACCGGGCTCGTGTTCAGCACGACCGTCCGGCAGGAGATCGAGCAGCGGGTCGACGGCAACCCGTCCGGCAACACCGACGCGGACTACGCGCCGCGGGTCTCGCCGGCGGAGAAGTCGCTCATCGAGACCGTCGCGCCCCGCTCGACCGCCGCCAACCTGGCCCTGCTCGACCGCGGGGCGCGGATCAGCCCGGACGCCGCGGCCCGGTCCTCCTTCGCCGGCCTCGGCACGCCGACCGGCGACATCAAGGTTCCGACGCTGACCGTGCACACCGAGGCCGACCCGCTGGTGCTGGTGCAGAACGAGGGCGTGTTCGCCGACAAGGTCGCCAAGTCGACGGCGAAGACGGCGGACCTGGTGCAGCTGTTCACGAAGGCGCCGGCGACGTACCCGAAGCCCGCGCCGTACGGGGCCGGGCACTGCAACTTCACCACCGACGAGCTGACCGGGACGGTCACGCTGCTGGACGGCTGGGTGCGCAGTGGCGTCTATCCGGTCGGGCAGACGGTGACGAAGGCGTTCGGGTCCGACACCGGGCTGGACCTCACCTACCGTCCCGCCCCCTGGCCCGCCGCAACCAGCTGACGCGCCCGCCGGCTCGTCGGCCCCCGCCCCCCGGGCAGTCGGCCCCGGGCGGTCGGCCCGGGCGGTCCGCCCGGGCAGTCGACCCCCGGGCAGTCGACCCCCGGGCCGTCGACCACGGGCGTCGACCACGGGCGTCGACCACGGGCGACGACCACGGGCCACGGCCCCCGGGCAGTCGGCCCACGGGCCGTCGACCCCGGCCCGGCCCGGCCCACGCCCTCGGCCCGGCCCGGCCCACGCCCTCGGCCCGGCCCGGCCCACGCCCTCGGCCCGCCCGGCCCGTGGGCCTTCGGCGCGCGGGCGCGGGGCGCGCGCCCGCGTCTGGCGGTGGTCAGGCGGCGGGGGTGGGGGTGGGGGTCGGGCGGTGGGAGCGGGCGGTCCAGGCGAGGCCGAGCACGGCCGCGACGAGCGCGGTCCCGAGCGCGGCACTGACGACCTCGACCAGGCTGCCGTGCGAGATCGTCGCGACCACGACCGCTTCGACCGCGACCACGGCCCAGACCGCGATCGTCGCGGTCGCCCGGGCCGCGGTGAGCTGCGCGTAGAGCAGCAACTGGACCACGCCGAGCGCCGACCCGACCGCCACGAACAACCAGGCCGGCCCGGCCAGCTCCCGGTACGCGTCGCCGCCGACCGCGGTGACCGCGAGCCCGCCGGCCAGCCGCGTCACCACCGTCATCAGCAGCCCGAGCCCGGCCAGCGCGGCCAGCCCGGCCCAGAGCGTCCGGCCCGGCCGGGGCGCCGACGCCAGCCGCGGGAACAGCACCAGCACGACCGCCTGCGGCAGGAAGAACGCGGCCTTGGCCAGCACCGCGCCCGCGCCGTACAGCCCGGCCTCGGCCGCGGGCAGATAGTGCCGCGCCAGCACCGGGTCGAGGTTGGTCAGCAGGTAGAGCCCGGCCAGCGCCTGCCCGGCGACCAGCAGCTCCCGTACCCGCCAGCCGCCGCGGGCCGGCCGCGGCCGCCCGGTCAGCACCCAGGCGACGACGAGCGACGCCGCCACCCCGGCGGCCACCCCGGCCAGCGCGCCGGTCACGGAGTCGAAGAGGATCAGCCCGGCGAGCCCACCGACCAGCCGGACCGCCGCGTACACGACCAGGATCAGCGCGAGCCGGTGGAAGTCCTGCCGGCCCTGGGCGACGCCCTGCGGCACCGCGAGCACGGTGGTCGCGCCGACCGCGATCGCGACCCAGATCGTCGGCCCGGGTCCGCCGAGGGCGAGGAACCGGTCCAGCACCGGCGTGGCGGCCAGCCCGACCAGGACCATCGCGGCCCCGGCGGCGAGCCCGAGGCCCAGCGACTCGGCCACCACCCGGCCGCGGTCGGCCACCGGCGCCCGGACGACCCGGACCGCGACCACCGCTTGCAGCGCCAGCGCGGGCACGGAGGCGACCAGGGTGACCGCGAGCAACGCGACCAGCACGCCGTACTCGGACGGCACGAGCAGCCGGGCCCCGGCCAGGCTCAACCCGTACGACAGGACGTTGGCCGCGGTGGTGCCGACCGCAGCGGCGATGCCGCCCGAGGTCGCCGTCCGCTCGACCGGCGCGCCGGGCAGCGGTGAGGTGGTGGTGGTCAGAGCGAATTCTCCCGGGATCGACGGCCGCGCGCACTTGGTATCACGGACGGGCTTACCGGCGTGGGATGACGGGGCGGCTCACGCGCGCCAGGTGGTCAGCCCCTTGGGCTCGAACGCGAAGTCGGTGACGACGCCACCCATCCGGGTCAGCGCCGCCGCCAGCCGGTGCTTCCTGGCGAAGTCGCAGTAGAAGAGGATGTAACCGCCGCCCCCGGCCCCGGTGACCTTGCCGCCGAGCGCGCCGGCCCGCATCGCCACGTCGTACGCCTCCTCGATGAAGTCGGTGGCGATGAGCGGCGACATCCGCTTCTTCTGCTTCCAGGCCTCGCCCAGCAGCGAGCCGAACTCGGGCAGCTCACCCCGCAGCAGCGCCGATTTCATCGCGACCGCGAGCTCCTTCTGCGCCCGCAGTCCCTCCAGCGTCTCGAGCTCGCCGCCGGCCAGCCGCGCGCTCTGGTCCTCGATGATCTTCGAGGACTGCCGGGTGGTGCCGGTGTAGCAGAGCAGCAGGTTCAGCTGGAGCTCGTCGACGACCGCGTCCCGCACCCGCAGCGGGTTGACGATCACCCGCTCGCCGAACTCGATGAAGTTGAAGCCGCCGAACGTGGCCGCGTAGTGGTCCTGGTGCCCGCCGCGGATCCGGAGGTCGACCCGCTCGGCCTGGTACGCGAGATCGGCCACCTCGTAGTCGGTCAGCGGCAGCCGGTGGTGCTCGCGCAGCAGGCCGACCAGCGCGACGAGCATCGTCGAGGACGAGCCCAGCCCGGACCCGGGCGGCGCGTTGGACTGCAGCAGCAGGTCGAAGCCGGCCGTGTCGCCGCCGAGCCGCCGGACCGCCGCCTTGACCAGGTCCAGCCGGCCGTCGAACGTCGGCTCGTCGCGCGCGTCGAAGTCGAGCGAGACGCCGAGGTCGAGCGAGTGCACGGAGATCCGGGCGTCCTGGCGGGGCGTCAGCGAGCCGTACGCGTACCGGTTGATGGTGGCGGACAGGACGACGCCGCCCTCGGTCTCCGGGAACGGCGCCACGTCGGTCCCGCCACCCGCGAAGCTGAGCCGCAACGGCGCTCGAGCTCTGACCACCACGGCAGGCCTCCTCACCGGACATGGCACCCTACCGACCCGGTCCGGGCGTTACCGGCTGGTGTCGTAGGCTCCCGCGCATGTCGGATCAGCGGCCGGTCGGCCGGACGGTCTTCGTGCTCACCCGCGGAGCGCGTGCCTTCCTGCTGCTGGGACTGCTGGTGCTGGTCCTGGCGGCGTACCGGATGGTCGCGCCGATCGACATCCAGAGTCCGCAGGGACCCGTGTTCGCCTGCGGGTCAGGGCTGCGGCCGCCTACCGACCAGTTCCAGAAGAACGTCTGCGGCCGGCTCAGCGAGCGCCGCCAGCTGGACGCGGGCTTCCTGGCGGGCGGTGCCGTGATCGTCGCGGTCGGCGGCCTGCTCGTCTTCGGCTCGTCCCGGCGGGAGGAGCGGACCCGCAGCGACGACGGCGAGTCCCCGATCTACCGGGACTAGCGCGTCCCGCCGGACCGCCTCGACCTGGCCGGCCGTCCGACTCGTCGCAGTCGCTCGGCCCGCCGGTTGCGGCTAGTTCCGGCCGGCCAGCTGGATCAGCTGCGGGCCCAGCCAGCGCCAGACCACGGCCGCTCCGGCCCCGCTGAAGTGCAGGCCGTCCGAGCGCAGCGTGACACCGTCGCGGGTCGCGGCGTAGCCGTCGGCGCAGAGGAAGCCGTGCAGGTCCAGCAGTGTGACCCGGCCGCCCTGGCGGGCGGCGTACCGGGTCAGCACCCCGTTGAGCCAGCGCACCCGGGACTCGTCGTTGATGATCGCGGGGTCGGGGCTGAGCCCGCTGTCGGGCACCTGGTGGCAGCCGACCGTGACCAGCGCGACCGGCCGCCGGCCGACGCCGAGCCGGCGGGTGTCGGAGTCGAGCACCCGGACCAGGTGCTGCTCGTACGCGGGAGTGCCGAACGTGACGATCCGGCCGCCCACGACCTGGTCGAACTGCTCGCCGATGCCGGGGAAGAGCACGGCGACGTCCGGGTTCACCGCGGTCACGTCGGCCGGCCAGGCGGCGTCCCACGGCCGGCATCGCGCGTCGATCGTCTTGGGCTGGCCGTCCACCGCCAGCGGCACCGGGATCAACCCGCACCCGAGCTGGGTACTGCCGGCCACGAACAGCCCCGGCACGGTCTCGGGCCGGAACCCGATCCGCAGGCTGTACGGCACCGAGTCACCCAGCAGGTAGGCGGCGACGTCGTCCGACCCGCGCTGCTGGGCCGCGGCCGGAGCGGTCGGCGCCCCGGCGGGCGGCCCGGCCCCGGCGGTACCGCCGAGAACGACCGCGACGACGGCGACCAGGACGCCGGCGATCAGCGGGCGCAGCCGCCGCGCGGGCCAGCGCCGGCCGAGCGCGCCGGCCCGGACCGGCCGTTCGACCAGCACGTACGACGCGGTGGCGAGCAGTCCGGTGACCGCGAGCCGGAGGACCAGCAACGCGGGGCCGTGGGCGCCGACCCGGTCGGGGGTGAGCACGACGTAGACCGGCCAGTGCCAGAGGTAGAGCCCATAGGAGACCAGGCCGATGCGACGCAGCGGCTCCCAGGACAGCAGCCGGGCCGTGGTCGACCGGTCGTCCGCCGCGCTCAGCACGACGACCACGGCCAGCGCGGCGACGAGCAGGAAGCCGCCCTGATAGAGCCAGCCCGCGGTGTCCCGGGCCGCGACCAGCAGGACGCCCAGCCCGGCGAGCGCGAACAGCCCGCTCGACCCGCGACCGGGCAGCGGGACCTCCCGCCCGGCCATCGACACGTACGCCGCCGGACGCCGGTTGCGGGTGCTCACCTCGCCCGCCAGCACGGCGGCGACGGCGCCGACCAGCAGCGCCTGCAGGCGGGTGTCGGTGCCGTAGTAGACCCGGGACGGGTCGGCGCCCGGCTGGTAGAGCAGCGCGGCCAGTCCGGCCGACGCGAGCGCGCCGAGCCCGAGTACGGCGGCGAGCCCACGTCGGCGCAGGCCCAGGCTCAGCAGCCCGATCAGCAGCAGCGGGTAGAGCAGATAGAACTGCTCCTCGATGCCCAGCGACCACATGTGCCGCAGCGGCGACGGATCGTCGTACTGCGCGAAGTAGGACCGGCCGGCCAGGACGAACCGCCAGTTGGCGACGTAGCCGAGGGTGGCGAGCGCGTCGCCGCGCAGCGCCCCCCGTTGCGCGGGCGAGGCCAGCGCCGCCGCGCCGACCGAGACCACGGTCAGGAGCAGGAACAGCGCCGGCAGCAGCCTTCGGGCGCGCCGCAACCAGAACCGGCGCAGGTCGATCGATCCCCACCGCCGCCACTCGGTCAGCAACAGCCCCGTGATGAGGTAGCCGCTGAGCACGAAGAACACGTCCACGCCGAGGAATCCGCCGCGGGCCCAGCCGACCTGACCGTGGTAGAGCAGCACGGCCAGCACCGCGACCGCCCGGATGCCGTCGAGCCCGGGCCGGTAGCGCAGCCCCGTCGCCGACGTCACGCGGGCAGCTTAGTGGGCTAGCCTCCGACTCCTTTCCTCCTGCGAAACGGAGCAGCAGTGGACACCTCGGCGTTCGCGGCCGCCCTCGACGGGCTGTTCGACGGCCCGCTGGCCGACGGCGTCCCGGCCGACCCGCGCTTCACCGCGATCACGGCCGAGGTCGCCGGGCACTCCACGGCGGCGGAGCTCGCGGCGCTCAACCTGGCCGCCCGGCTGCTGCCGCCGGGGGAGGCGTACCTCGAGGTCGGCACGCTCAAGGGCCGGTCGATGGCGGGGGCGCTGCTGGACGCGCCGGATCGTACGTACGTGGCGGTGGAGAGCTTCCGCGAGTTCGGCATGCTGGCCGAGGCGTCCCGGGTCGAGCTGCTGGCCAACCTGGCCCGGCACGGCGCCGGGCACCGGCTGGTCCTGCGGGACGGCGACTGCTTCGCCGTGCTGGCCCGGCCCGGTGCGGTGCCGGAGCCGGTAGGGGTCTACTTCTACGACGGCGCGCACACCGGCCTGGCCCATTACCTGGCTCTGGGCGTGGTCGAGCCGCTGCTGGCCGACGAGGCCCTGGTGCTGGTGGACGACTCGTCGTACCCGATGGTCGAGGCGGCGACCCGCCGCTACCTGGACCGGCACCCGGGCTGGACCGTGCTGCGGGACATCCGGGCCGCGGGAGACCACGACCCGCGCTGGGCGAACGGCCTGCTCGTGCTCGCCTGGCGACGGCCCGCCGGGGCGCCGCGCCGCGTGAGCGTGGACGTGCGGTGGCGGCGGCTGGTGCAGGTGTACGCCCGCGGTCCGGCCACCTCGCTGGTCTG
This sequence comes from Mycobacteriales bacterium, assembly GCA_035995165.1. Lineage (NCBI taxonomy): Bacteria > Bacillati > Actinomycetota > Actinomycetes > Mycobacteriales > Mycobacteriales bacterium. The sequence continues at coordinate 19,652 of DASYKU010000020.1, read as the reverse complement.
GCGCGCGCTGAACCGCTGGCCCGGGCTGGTGCCGGCGGCGACCCGGCTGGTGCCGAAGCGGTCCCGGACCGTCGCGCAGCCGGACCCGGTGCGGCCCGGCGGGACGGACTAGATCAGCACCTCTCGGCCGGGGGCGGGACGTCGCTCCCGCCGTGCAGGTAGACGCGTTTGAGCGCGGCGGACAGTCGTGGGTAGCGGGGCAGCACCCGCCAGGCCGCGGCGAGCGCCGGTTCGTGCAGGGAGAGGTGCGCCAGCCGGCGCCAGGCCAGGTCGAGGCGTGGCCCTCGGGCGCCGGCGGGGCGATGCCACGCGTACACCTTGACTCCGTTGCACCAGCGGGGGTCCTCGGCCTGCTCGGCCCGCAGGTCGAACAGCAGGCGATAGCCGGGATGCCGGGCGACGTAGCGAGCCGTGGACCGTTCGACCTGAGGCCAGGAGGCGTCGTCGACGACGACCAGGGCCTCGTCGGCCAGCACCGGCTCGGCCAGGCCGAGGCCGAGGTGCTGGGCCAGCCGGGAGTGCGCGCCGTCGTAGAAGTAGACGCCGGCCGGGCCGGGCACCGCGCCGCGAAGCAGCCGGAAGGCATCGCCAGGCAGCAGCCGGACCTGCTCGGCGACGTCCCAGTCCCGCAGTGCGGCCCGGAGCAACCGCTCGCTCTCGGCCGGGTCCAGCCCGAACTCCCGGAAGTTCTCGATCGCGGTGAACGTCCCATCCGGGTGGCCGAGCGCGGCACCGACCGCCGAACGACCCCGGTACGAGCCCACTTCCAGGTAGCTCTCGCCGGCCGGCAGCATCGACGCGGCCAGGTTGAGCAGCGTCAGCGTGTGCTCGGTCGACATCCCGTCGACGGTCTCGACGACCTTGGCGAAGCGGCGATCGAGCGGCGTGTCCGCGTACAGATCGGCGGCCGCGAAGCAGGCCGGCAACCGGGCGGCGAACGCGGCGGTGTCCACGGCGGCGGACCCTACCGGGACGACGGCTCGGGTCGATCCGCCGTCCCACCCCGAGCCACCGCCGCACCGCCCACCGCCGGCCCGCTCGCCGTGGCGGCGGGCCCGTTCCCCTCGTCTTCCTCCGGGTGGTCGGACGGGGCGGCGGACAGCGGGGCGGCGGGCGGGGTCGGGTCGGCTGCTGAGACCGGAACCGGTGCCGGCGGGCCGGCACCGCGGGCGGACCACTCGAGCGCCGCGATCAGCCCGCCGAACAGCAGGACGCCGACCGTACAGACCGCCAGGATCTCGCCGGGGGAGTTGTGCGGCCCCGCGGCGACCACCGCGGCCTCGGCCACGATCAGCCCCCACAGCAGCCGGCTCGGCCGGCGGTCGCCGACCGCCACCGCGGCCAGCAGCAGCACCTGCGTCAGCGCCCACACGACCCCGAGGACCGCGAACGCGACCAGCGTCCCCGTCCCGAGGCCGTAGCCGCTGCCCGTGGCCAGCCGCACCAGCGGGCGGCCGGCCAGTGCCGTGCCGGCGATGCCGAGCAGGCCGAGCCCGGCGGTCGCGGCCAGCGTGCGTACGAGCAGCCGGCGGCGTCCCTGCATCGCGGCCAGCGCCGGGTACGCCGCCTGCACGACGAACTGCGATCCCCACAGCATCGCCTTTGCGAACAGCGAGGCCACGCCGTACGCCCCGGAGGTCTCGGCGTCGAGGTAGTGCCGGGCCAGCAGGACATCCGTGTTCGTCAGCACGAGGATGCCGGCCACCGTCGAGCAGGCCTGCAGGATCTCCCGGGCCAGCGTCGCCGTGCCGGTGCCGGCCGGAGCCCAGGACCGCATCCCGGTCAGCAGCCAGCCGAAGCCGGTGCTCAACACCGCCGCGCCGGCCAGCGCCCAGAATGCGCCGGTCACGCCCCAGCCGGCCAGCGCGGTGGCCACCCCGGCAGCGAGCCGGGTCAGCGCGCTGGCCACGTACATCGCGCCGAGGGCGGCGAACCGCCGGTGCCCGAGCAGCGCGCCCTGGAACGCGCCGGCCAGCGTGAGCGGGACGAGCGACACCGCCAGCGCGAGCATCGGCTGCGCTCCGTCGAGGTGCAGCCAGGACCGGGCCGGCACGGTCACCGCGGCCCCGATCGCCAGCAGGCCGATCCCGGCGAAGCCGGACAGCCGTAGCGACGACCCGTCGTTGCGACCCGGCGGGAGGCCGAGCGCGACCGTACGGCGGGCCACCACGTACTGGAACCCGGCGGCGGGGATCGTGCCGATCAAGCCGGCACCGAGCAGCGCGACCAGGGCGCCGTAGTCCGAGGCCGTGAACGACCGGGCCAGGACGGCGGTGAACAGGTAGCCGAGCGCGGTGGCGATCCCGCTGGCCACGCCGAGGATCACGCCGCTGGTCAGGCCGCCGGACCGGTGGCGGACGGCGCGGCCGGTACCCATCCGCACCTCCGTCCGTCGCCGCCCCGGTCGGGTCGGCGTCTGCCGAGGCTACCGACCGCTCCGTCCCGGTCCGCCCGTTCCGGGACGGAGTCGGCCCGGACGGTGCCTCTCTCGTGGATCCGGCCGCCCGTCTACGCTGTCCGAGCCCAGTCCAGAGGGCCTGTCGTGAGGTCCGCGATCGGGTGCGCCCGGCGGAGGTGTCGTGAGCGCGGTGGACATGGCCGACCGGGCCGCCGCGGCGGGCGGCGACGAGCCAGGGGCCCGTCCGCGTCGTCGCGTCGGCTGGCCGGTGTACGTCGCGGCCGGGTTGTGGCTGCTGCTGATCGCCGTGACCTTCGGCAGCAGCGCCGGGTCGTTCGCCGCGGACGCCAAGCCGGAGCTCTACTTCGCGCCCTGGCGCACCGCTGCGGCGTACCTGTCGGCCTGGCAGGAGAATCCGCAGCTCGGCTTCCCCAGCTTCAACGTGGGCCTGGTCCCGGTCGCCGTCGCGATCGGACTGATCCAGTCGGTCGGGATCTCGCCCGCCCTGTCCGTACGGGTGCTGCGGTTCCTGCTCGTCGTGGTCGGGGCCTGGGGCGCGGCCCGGCTCTACCGGGCGTTGCGGCCGGTCGCGGACACCGTCGAGCCCGACGCGGAGGCGGCCGGCCCGCTGGTCGCCGGGACGACGTTCGTGGCCAACCCCTACGTGGTGGTGGCCGGCGGCACCCAGGCCATCCTGCTGCCCTGGGCCGTGTTGCCCTGGCAGCTGGTGTTCCTCGTCCGCGCGCTGCGGTCGCCGATACCGGGGCGGGGCTGGCGGGCCCGGGCAGCGCGCTGGCGCTGGCCGGCCGCGTTCGCGCTGGCGTTCGCCGCCGCGAGCGGGATGAACGCCGGCGTCGTGCCGCTGTTGCAGTTGGTCGCGGTGCCGGTGGTCGCGCTGGTGGTCCGGCGCGCGGACGGGCTGTCCTGGCGACCGGTGCTCGCGGTGCTGGGCCGGTGCGCGGTGCTCGTGGCGGCGCTGTCGGCGTACTGGGTCGTCCCGTCGGTGCTGGCGCTGCACGCCGGGGCCGTGGTCGTGCAGAACTCCGAGACGCTGGAGGGGATCTCCGGCCCGTCGTCCGCGGCCGAGGTGCTGCGGGGGCTCGGCCTCTGGCCGCTCTACGGCTCCGGCCCGGACGGCGCCTGGGTGCCGCAGTGGACCGGCTATCTCAACGACCCGGTCGTGGTGCTGCTCAGCTTCGCCCTGCCGGCGCTGGGAGCGGCCGCGGCTCTGCTGGCTCGCGGCACCGTACGCAGGCTCGGCCTGCTGCTCGTCGTGGTCGCGGTGCCGGTCATGGTCGGGGTGCACCCGCCGGCCGCGCCGACCGCGTTCGGCCGCGCGCTGCGCTGGACCTTCGACACCGTTCCGGGCGCTGGCGCATTCCGTACCACCAACAAGATCGGTTCTCTGCTGGTGCTGGGCACGGCGCTGCTGCTCGCCGCCGGCACGGCGGCGGCGCTGCGTCGATGGCGCGACCCGGAGCGGCGCACCCTCGTGGTCCTGGCCCTGACCGTGGTGCTGGCCGGTGCGACGGTGCCGGCCTGGACGGGCGGTCTCTACACCAGCACGGTCGATCTGCCGGACTACTGGAAGTCGGCCGCGGCCGACCTCGACCGCGGGCCCTCCGACCAGCGGGTCTGGTTCGTCCCCGGGGAGGTGCTCTCCCAGTACCGCTGGTCGCAGTCGCGGCCGGACGACCTGGCCCCGTCGGTGCTGTCCCGTCCTGCCCTGCTGCGCACGGTCATCCCCGTCACCACCCCAGAGGCCGCGAACCTGCTCGCGGCCACCGACGTGCAGTTGCAGGAGGGCTCGCTGCCGCCGGGGGCGTTGTCGGCCACCGCCCGCTACCTCGGGGTCCGCGACCTGCTCGTACGCAACGACACGGTCTGGGAGGACGTCGGCGGCGCCCGCCCGGAGGTCCTGCAGGGCCAGGTCAATGCCGACCGAGGGCTGGTGCCGCGCGGGAACTACGGAGCGCCGGGCGAGAACACGGTGTCCCCGACCTACCCCTCGTTGTCCTTCGCCGAGGCCTCGCTGCCGCCGCTGCAGCACTACGCGGTCGCCGGGCCCCAACCGGTGGTGCGTACCGAAGCCGCCGCGGGGACCGTGCTCGTCGACGGCGACGGGTTCGCCGTCGCCCCGCTGGCGGGAGCCGGGCTGCTGAACGGGACCCGCCCGTTCCGCTACTTGGGCGATCTGAGCAGTGGCGACCTGGCCGCGATGCTGGATCGCGGCGAGGTCGGACGGGTGGTGCTGACCGACACCAACCGGCGGCGCAGCACCGCGGCCGGCCGGCTCGGCGGCAGCCAGGGTCCGCTGCTGCCGGCCGACACGGACCCGGGCGGCACCCGTACGTTGTTCGACCCGGACCGGCAGACCGTCTTGGAGGTCGCCGGCGGCTCGGTCACCGCGACCGACGTCGGCTCGGTGTTCGGTCCGGTCGCCTCCGGCGCGCCGGAGAACGCGGTGGACGGCGACCCGGACACCGGCTGGCTGTTCGGCGACTTCGGCCGGGCCGTCGGCCAGTCCCTCTCGGTCCACTTCGACCAGAGCCGGCTGGTGCCGAAGGTGACCGTCCGGGTTCGGACGGCCGACGCCCAGCGGATAGCGAAGGTCCGCATCGAGGTCGGCGGGGTCAGTGCGGATCGTGCAGTCGATGCATCCGGCGCGGCCGAGCTGACGTTGCCTCGGCGCACGATCGCGGACTCGGTCAAGATCACCGTGCTCGGGGTGACCGGGACCGGCTTCAACCTGGTCGGCGTGCAAGAGGTGCAGATCCCCGGCGTCCAGCTCACGCGGGTGGCCCGGACGCCGCGAACGATGGACGGCCTTGTCGCGGGCCTGGACCCGGCCGGACGGGCGGCGCTGGACCGGACGCCGATCGACATGGTCCTGACCCGGGTCCGCGGGACCACGCCGGCCGCCGACGACGAGGAGACCGGGCTGAGCCGGGACATCGCCGCCCCGGTGGCGCGGGACTACCGGCTCTCCGGAACCATCCGGGTCGGCCCGCAGCTGTCCGAGCGGGACCTGGACGTGCTCGCCGGTGCCTACGGCCCGGTGCGGGCGACTTCGAGCTCGCGCGCCTTCGGGTTGCCCACCGTCCGGGCCTCGCAGGCGGTCGACGGTCGCACCGACACGGCCTGGGCGCCGGCCGGTCCGGTCGTCGGCCAGTCGCTGACGATCAGCGCGCCGGCCCGCCGGGTCAATTCGGTCAGCCTGACGCTGACCGGGCCGGGGCGTCCCGAGTCGCTCGACCGGATCACCCGGGTCGGGATCAGCCTGGACGGTGGTCCTCAGATCGTGGCCGACCTGGGTCCGCGGACGACGCGGATCCCGGTGCCGGCCCAGGTCGCCTCCCGGGTGCGGGTCACCGTGCTGGCCACGCTGACCGGCAACCCGGCCGGTGCCGTGCGCATCGCGGAGGTCGGCTTCGGTGGAGCGAGCATGCCGTTCTCCGGCGGCCGGTCGGCACGGGCCTGCGTTCCGGTCGCCACCCTCGACGGCACGCCGGTGCTGATGCGGCCGCCGCACCCGATCCTGTCCGCCGACCCGGTGCGATGGGTCGGCTGCGGCCGGTTGCCGGTCAGCGCGGGTCAGCACCGGCTCCTGCCGGTGCCGGGCTGGACCGCGGACGAGCTGGTGCTGCGCGATCCGCTCGGCGCGGCCGCGCCGGCCCCCGCCGGCCCTGCGGTCCAGGTCTCCGAGGGCCGGGGACCGCGGTTCACCGCGCACGTCAGCGGTGCGACCCAGCCGTACTTCCTCGTCACCGGGCAGGCCCTGGACCCGCACTGGCGGGCCACCCTGGACGGTCATGATCTGGGACCGCCGATCGCGCTGGACGGATATTCCGCCGGCTGGCGGGTGGACGCCCCGGGCGACCACGCGATCTCGGTGCGGTACACCGGGCAGACCGCGACCGACGCCGCGGTCGTCGGGTCGGGGGTGGTGGCGCTGGGCAGCGCACTACTCGTCGCGTTGCGCCCGGTCGGTCCTCCGGGCTCCGGTGGCGGCGGGGTGCCCGTGCCCGGCCGCGAGGCGGAGACCGCGGAGGCGCGCGGCCGGTCGCGGTGGAGGCCGGGCTCCTGGGGCCGGCCCCGCAGCGCCCGATGGGCCCGGTGGCGATCACTCGCACTATGGGCCGGAGCAGTGCTGCTGGCATGGGCCGTGGGCGGGATCTGGCTGGCAGTCCCGGCGCTGCTGCTGGCGTTCTGGCAGCTGGTCCGGCCGGCCCGGCCGCAGTCGCTGATCGCCGCCGCGGTCGTGGTCCTGCTCGCGGTGCCAGTGGTCTGGCTCGTCCTCCGGCCCGACACCGGCGGCCGGATCACGGCCACGATCGTGCTCGGCGACCCCTGGCCCGGACGGCTGGCGGCGCTCGGTCTGCTTCTTCTCCTCGTCGGCGTGCTCCGGGCCGATCGCGCGGACCGGGGCGGGCGGAACCGGTGAGTGTCACGGTGGTGGTGCCGACCCGTGACTCGATGCGGACGCTGGCCGCCTGCCTCGAGTCCATCCGTGCCCAGGACGTCCCGGTCGAGCTGGTCGTGGTCGATAACGACAGCACTGACGGCACGTACGAGCTGGCCGGGCGACTGGCCGACATGGCCGTGCGTGGCGGTCCGGAACGCAGCGCCCAGCGCAACATCGGTGTCCGGCTCACGGCGACCGACTGGGTGCTGTGGATCGACTCCGACATGGTCCTGCCGCCGGAGACCGTGTCCGCCGCGCTGGCGACCGCCCGGTTCGAGCAGGCCGATGCCGTCGCGATTCCGGAGGTGAGCGTCGGTCCCGGATTCTGGACGGCCTGTCGCGCGCTCGAACGGGCCTGCTACGTCGACGATCCGTCGCTGCACAACCCGCGCCTGCTGCGCCGGGAGTTGCTGCTGGGGGACGCGGAGTTCGACCCGGCGATGGCGGGACCCGAAGACACCGACCTGCGGCTGCGGCTGCGGAGGTCCGGCACCCGCACCGCGCTGTGCCCGGACGTCTTCATCGTGCATGACGAAGGCCGCCTGACGTTGCGCTCGGTCCTGACCAAGCGCGTCTACTACGGCCGCAGCCTGCCGGCGTTCGCGGCGAAGAACCCGGGCGCATTGGCCGGCCAGGGAGCCGGCACGCTGCAGGCGCTGATCCGCCATCGCCGCATGCTCGCCCGGCATCCTGTCCGGACAGGTGGAATGCTGCTGATGCGGGCGCTCGAGGCGGCTGCCTACGTCGTCGGCTACCAGCTCGGCCGCCGCCGGTGAGACGGCTGCTCTGGGCGTCGCTGGCCGACCAGCGCCCCGGTCGCGAACAGCGCTGGCTGTCCCTGTTGCCGGACACCCGGCTGACCGCGCTCGCCGGCGCCGAGCCGCTGCCGCCGGCCGACTGGATCCCGGCCACGTACCGCCGGCCCGTGCGGCGGTTCGTCGAGGCCGGTGCGCTGGCCTGGGTGCGGGAGCTCGACGGCCTGACCCCCGAGTACGACTGGGTCGGCTCGCTGGAGCTCTGCTCGCTCGTCACCGGGCAGGCCTCCGCGTACGCCCGGCGGCACCGGCTGCGGCAGGTCGTGGTGACGTGGGAGAACGACCCGCGCCAGCCGCTGTACTCACTTCCGCCGTACCGCACGGCGTTGCGGCGGTCCCTCGACAACGCCGACCTCTTTCTCTGCCTGGTCGAGTCCGCGGCCGACCATCTGCGCGTGCTCGGCGTGGACGACGACCGCCTGCGGGTGGTCCGGCCCGGCATCGACACCTCCTTCTTCCGACCGGCGCCGGCCCTTGTGGCCGAACCGGTGATCGCCTTCGTGTCGCCGGTCGCCGCCAACAAGGGCATCGACCGCGTGCTCGACGCGTTCGCGCTCGTCCGGGCGAAGATCCCGGACGCGCGACTGCGAGTCTTGGGGGACGGGCCGCTGGTTTCCATGGTGCGAGGACAAGGTGTTGAGCACATGGGCCGCGGGGACGCCGCCCGGGTAGCTTCGGTCCTGCAAGAAGCCGCGGTGTTCGTGACGGCGCCGCGGTCGACGTGGAAGTGGTCGGAGCAGTTCGGGCTCGCCTACCTGGAGGCGATGGCCTGCGGGCTGCCGGTGGTCACGACGGTCTGCGGCACCAACCACGAGATCGTGGTGCCGCCGAACGAGCGAGTGGTGGACGAGGCGGAGGCGCTGGCCGACGCGCTGATCGGGTTCCTCTCCGATCCGACGCGGCGGGCGGCGGTGGGAGCGAGCAACCGGAGGTACGTGGAGGAGCATCACGAGCTGGGCGCGCAGTGCGCCCGCATGGGTGCGGCGCTGGCGTCGGTCGAGCGATGACCCGACGCGGCCCGCTGGGCGCGGCGACCGGGCTGGTCATAGGCCTGCTCGTGCTGGCGCCGGTCCTGGGCCGAGGAGTTGTCCTCTCCTACGACATGGTCTTCGTGCCGGATCCGCCGATCACGGGTTCGGTGCTCGGCACCGACGGCTCGGTGCCAAGGGCCGTGCCGACGGAGTTGCTGGCGGATCTGCTGGCCCACATCCTGCCGGTCGTCCTCGTGCAGGACGGGCTCTTGCTGGCGGCGTTCGTGCTCGCGGGCGCAGGCGCGGCGCGGTTGGCGCCGACCCTTCCCGGAGCAGCTGCGGCGGCGATCGCCTACGTCTGGACGCCGTACGTGGCCGAGCGACTGGTCATCGGGCACTGGACTTTCCTGCTGGGGTACGCGCTTCTGCCCTGGGTGGTGAGTGCCGCGCTGGGCGCCCGGCGCGGTGACTCGATCCGTCCGCTGTTGCTCTGGTTGGCTGCGGCTGCGGCAGCGGGATCGACGTCGGCGCTCATCGCGACCGGGACGGCCGTCCTGGTGATCGGGCTCCGGCCGGGTGGGATCGGGCGGCTGGCCGGCGTGGTGGGGTTCGCGGTCGCGGTGAACCTGCCGTGGCTGGTGCCGGCGCTGGTCCGGCCGGGCGGGTTACCGGCGGATCCGGCGGGCGTGGCGGCGTTCGCGGCCCGGTCGGACACGCCGCTCGGGTTGGCCGGGAGCCTGCTGACGCTGGGCGGGATCTGGAACCCGGCGACGGTTCCGGACGGCCGGGACTCGCCGCTGGCCCTGGTTGCCCTGGTGGCGGTGCTGGCGGCGCTCGGGCTCGGCGTCCGCCGGGTGTGGGACGAGAGTGCCGGGCTGGTGGTGGCCGGGCTGGTCGGGCTGGTGCTGGCGGCGGCCGGGGCGGTGCCTGGGCTGGACGCCGTGCTGCGCCTGGTGGTGGTGCACGTGCCGGGCGGGGGGCTGTTGCGGGACGGGCAGAAGCTGCTGGCGCCGACGGCGCTGGTGGTCGCGGTGGCCGCCGGGTACGCGGTGGCGAGGCTGGCCGCGATCCGGACGACCGTTCCGTACGCGGTGCTGCTCGGGGTGCTGCCCGTGCTGGCGTTGCCGACGCTGGTCTGGGGGGTGGGAGGCCGTTTGGCGGCCGCCGAATACCCCGCGGACTGGTTGCAGTTGCGGGCGGCGGTGAGCGTGGCGCCGGCGGGGGAGGTCGCCGCGTTGCCGTGGGGGACGTACCGGCGGTTGGACTGGGACGGGAACCGAGTGGTGCTCGACCCGCTGCCTCGGTTGCTCGATCGGAGGGTGCTGACCGACGACGACCTGCCGTTGTCTGCGGTGACCGTGCGAGGGGAGGACGCCCGGTCCGCGGCCATCTCGGCCGGGATCGCCGCCGGGCAGCGGTTGCCGGACCTGCTGCGGGCCAACGGGATCCGGTACGCGGTGGTGCACCGGACCCAGCCGGACTCGGCCGCCACCGAGCGGGCGCTCGCCGGTCTGCCGGTGCTCTACCGGAGCCCGGATCTGCTGCTCGTCGAGCTGCCGGGCGAGGTGGAGCCGACCCCGGAGAACGAGCCGTGGCGGGCGATCCTCGGGCTCGGGGTGGCGGGGCTCGCCACCGGCGCGGTGATCGTCAGCCGTGCATCGCGGCTGCTAGGCTCGCCCGCAGCCAACGACTGAAACGGGAGCGTGGCCGACGTGCTCAGTGCAGAGCGGACCAGCCCCAAGGACCGGGGCGCCATCCTCATCTCGGCCGTGGTCGCGGCCGTCATCGGTGGTCTGCTCGCCATCGGGGCTTCGCTCGTACTGGTCTCCTCGGCGTCCGACAGTGACGCGCCGCCGGTCAACCGGCCGCTGATCAGCTACGACCAGCGCTGACGCGCAGTCCTTCGCCCGAACTGCCGTTCTGAGGTCCGCGCCGACCCAGGAAGCCGGCGACGACCTGGCCCGTGACGACCCAGCTGGTGCATCCAGCCGGTGCCGTTCTAGCCGGTGGCTTCGACGGTGGTGTCGATGTGCGGCAGGTCCTCGGTACGGGCCGGCAGCCCCATCAGCGCACGGAGCTCGGTCTCGACCACGGCGGCGGTCGCGGGCCAGCTGAAGCGGGCTGCGTGGATGCGGGCGGCCCGGGCCATCCCCTCGCGTACGGGGGCGTCGGTCAGGAGCTGACGCAGCGCGGCGGTGAAGTCGGGCTCGTCCTCGGCCAGGATGCCGGTCTCGCCGTCGACGACCGACTCGGTCGGGCCGCCGGCCGAGCGGAAGGCGACGGTCGGGGTTCCGTGCGCGGCACTCTCCACGACCGCCAGGCTCCAGCCCTCCTTGACCGACGGCAGGGCGTGCACCCAGGCCGAGGCCAGCAGCCGGTGCTTGGTCACGTCGTCCACGAACCCGGCGAACGTCACCGCGTCGGCGACCCCGATCCGGTCGGCGTACGCGCGCAGCTGGGGTTCCCAGTAGCCGTGCCCGATCACGGTGAGCGTCGCGCCGGGGATCGCGGCGATCGCGTCCATCGCCAGCTCGACCCGCTTGTGCGGCACCAGCCGGCCGAGCACGACGACGCTCGGCGCGGGGCTGCGCGGCCAGGCGGCGCTGTCGACCGGGAGCACCGGTGCGTCCAGCCCGGAGTAGACGACCCCCACCCGCGACGCCGACACGCCGACCGCGAGCAGGTCGGCCCGGGTCGCCTCGGACACGGTCAGGTAGCGGCAGCGGCGGTAGACCCGAGGCGCGACCCGGGACTCCAGCCACCAGCCGACCCGGCCCATCCGCGGGCCGAAGACCGCGGACCACTGCTCGCGGTGCAGGTGGTGGGTCACGTTCACGACGCGGGCGCGGGTGAACAGCGGGGCCCAGAACGGCATCCCGTTCTGCACGTCGATGACCACGTCGAAGGCGCGCCGCCGCCGGGCGAGGGTGAGCGCGGCCCGGGGATAGACGGTGAAGCGGCCGCCCCGGCGTTCGTAGGCGACACCGTCGATGGTCTCGTCGGGCGCTGCTCCCGGGTACAGGGCGCACCGGACGGTCACGTCGTGCCCGAGCGCGGCCAGCCCGCTGGCCACCCGCTCGCAGAAGCTCTCGGCTCCGCCGCCTTCGGGATGCCCCGAGTCGCGCCAGTTGAGGACTAATACCCGCAAACGGTCCCGCATGAGCGTCGTCGCCCCTTCCGATCAGCCGGGAGCGTAGTGGATCGTGAGCCGTCCTGTTACCGACCGGTACGGTCTGCGGCATGTCGCGGCAGTGCGAGGTGTGCGGCGCTGGCCTGCAGGACTGGCGTCTGCGCGGGGGCGGGGTCCTACAGCGCTGTCCGGACTGCCGCCATGTGCAGCGGGATTTCACAGACTGTCCGGCCAATGCGCGCGACGCCGGGTACGGGGGAGATCCGGGTCTGGACGCGGTGCGGCTCCGGCTCACCGAGCGCCGGCTGCGCGCGCTGGTGCCGCACGGCCGCTCGGTGTTCGAGATCGGGTACGGGTCGGGCGCCCTGCTGCGCCGGTTCCTCGACGCGGGCTGGGCGGTCGGTGGCGTCGACGCCGGTCAGCTCGAGGTCGACGTCGACCCCGAGGTCCGCCGCCGCGGGGCTCTGACCTCCGGTCAGCTGGAAGACATGGTCCCGGCGACCAGCGCCGGCGCCGACCCGGACGCCGCCGCGGCCGCCGAGAGCGATGGCACCGACCCGGCCGCCGCCGCGGCCGCCGAGAGCGCCGGCGCCGACCCGGACGCCGCGGAGGTCGGCGCGGCTGCGGATGGGGGGCAGTACGACCTCGTCGTCGGGGTGCACGTGCTGGAGCACCTCACGGATCCGGAGAAGGGGCTTGCTGCGGCGTACCGGTTGCTCAGGCCGGGCGGGACGCTGGCGCTGATCACGCCGACCGCGGATTCCGCAGGCGCGGACTGGTTCGGCGCGGCCTGGTGGCTGCTGGAGGACCCGACCCACCTCCGTTTCTTCTCGCCCGACTCGGCGACGAGGTCGTTGCGGCGAGCCGGCTTCGACGGCGTCCGCGTACGGCGGTTGGCGTTGGACAACCTGTCGATGGAGGTCGCGAGCCTGCGTCGTCGGGCACAGCCCGTGCACAGACCCGCGGGCGTGCTGCCGGAACGCGGCACCGTGCTGTCCGCCCTGGTCACCGCCCCGATCACGGTCACGGCCCGGCTGGCCCACCCCCGGCTGCGGCCGTCCCTGGAGCTGACCGCTCACCGTCCCGGGTGAGCCGTCCCCGTACAGCGCCACCAGTCCGGACAGGCCGTCTACGCTCACCCCGTGCACGGTGCCGGTGTGCGACGTTCGATGGCATTGCTGCGTGCTTTTCGGGTTGAGCAGACCGAGCCCGAGGCCTTCTACGGATTACTCGCCCGCGACTCGGTCCGGCTGGTCGAGGAGCACGGCGCGCTGGCCGGTCGGCACGTGCTCGACGTCGGCGCCGGCCCGAAGCAGTTCGCGGCCGCGTTCCACCGGGCCGGGGCGACCTACACGGCGCTGGACTCAGACCCGACTCAACTGACGAGGGGCGGCGTGGCCGGCCGAGGCGAGCGGCTCCCGGTCGCCGACAACGCGGTCGACGTCTGCTTCTCCTCCAACGTGGTGGAGCACGTGCCGGCACCGTGGCGGTTCGCCGACGAGCTGGTCCGCGTGACCCGCCCCGGCGGGCTGGTCGTGGTCGCGTACACGAACTGGCTGTCGCCCTGGGGCGGCCACGAGACCTCGCCCTGGCACTACCTCGGCGGCTACACCGCGGCCGAGCGGTACGGCCGCCGCTACCACCACCCGCCCAAGAACCGCTACGGCATCGGCCTGTTCCCGGTCTCCGTGGCCGCCGGCCTGCGCTGGGCCCGGTCCCGCGGCGACGCCGAGCTGATCGACGCCCGCCCCCGTTACCTGCCCGGGTACGCCCGGCCGCTGCTGACCGTCCCCGGGCTGCGCGAGGTCGCGACCTGGAACCTCTGGCTGGTGCTGCGGCGCCGATGACCGGGACGACGCCGGCTGGGATCCGGCGGCTGCGGGTGACGGCGGCGGCCGTGGCCCTGGTCGCGCTCGCCTTCAGCCAGGCGCCGGGCAAGCTCGTCGGCGACACCAAGTCCGACCTGGTCCTCGACCCGGGCGGGTTCCTGCGCCGGGCGCTGGAGGCGTGGGACCCGCAGCAGGGCTTCGGCCAGCTGTCCAACCAGTCCTACGGCTACCTCTGGCCGATGGGGCCGTTCTTCTGGCTCGGGCACGCGCTCGGCGTGCCCGGCTGGGCGGTGCAGCGGGGCTGGTGGGCGCTGCTGTTCGTGGTCGGCTTCCTCGGCGCGTACAAGCTGGCGGGGGCGCTCGGGATCGGTACGCCGAGCACCCGGCTGGTCTCCGCGCTGGCGTACGCGCTGAGCCCGCGGGTGCTGACCGTGCTCGGCACGATCTCGGTCGAGGCCTGGCCGGCCGCCGTCCTGCCCTGGGTGCTGCTGCCGCTGGTGGCCGGGGCGACCGGCCGGCTGCCCGCCCGCAGGGCCGCCGCGTTGTCCGGCGTCGGCGTGCTCTGTCTCGGTGGCGTGAACGCCGCCGCCACCGCCGCGGTCCTCCCGCTGCCGCTGCTCTACCTGCTGACCCGGGCCCGCCCGGTCCGCGGCCGGCTGCTGGCCTGGTGGCTGCCGATCGTCGCGCTGGCCGCGGCCTGGTGGGTGCTGCCGCTGCTGCTGCTCGGCCAGTACGGCTACCCGTTCCTCGACCTGATCGAGAACGCCAAGGTCACGACCGCGGTCACCGGTCTGACCGACACCCTGCGCGGCGGTGAGCACTGGCTGGGCTACCTGGTCGTGCACGGGCAGCCGGTGCTCACCGCGGGCTGGGACCTGGCCACCTCCTCCGGCCTGGTCGTGGTGACCGTGCTGATCGCGGCGGCCGGGCTGGCCGGGCTGCTGATGCCGGGGCTGCCGGACCGGCGCTGGCTGCTCGGCGGCGTGCTGCTGGGCACCGTGCTGGTCACGGCCGCGCACACCGGCATGCTGACCGGCCCGCTCGCGCACGGCCTGCAGGGCGCGCTGGACGGGCCGGGCGCGCCGCTGCGCAACGTGCACAAGGTCGATCCGGTGCTGCGGCTGCCGCTCACGCTCGGCCTGGCCCAGCTGCTGACCCGAGCACGAGTGCCGCAGGTCAGGACGGTCGCGTACGCGGTCGTCGCCGCGCTGATCGCGATCACGCTGCTGCCGGCCTGGGGGAGCGGGCTCGCTCCGGCGGGCGCGTACCAGCAGACGCCGGCGTACTGGTCGCAGGCCGCGAGCTGGCTCGCGAGCCACTCCGACGGCGACCGCAGCCTGCTCGAACCGTCCTCCAACCAGCCCGTCTACCGCTGGGGGACGCCGCGGGACGAGCCGCTGCAGGCGCTGGCCCGCGCGCCCTGGGCGGTCCGGGACGCGGCCCCGCTCGGCGCTCCCGGCAGCATCCGGATGCTCGACGGCCTGGACGCCCGCTTCGCCACCGGCCAGCCCTCGGCCGCGTACGCGCAGGTGCTGGGCCGGGCCGGGGTGAAGTACGTGGTGCTGCGCAACGACCTGGACCCGGACCGGTCCGGCGCCGAGCGGCCCGGGGTGATCCGGGCCGCGCTGGCCGGCTCGCCCGGGATCCGGCTCGCGGCCGCGTTCGGGCCGCCGCAGCCGGTGCCGTTCCGGTCCACCGACCGGCTGGCCGGCGCGCCGGTGACCCCGCCGCCGGCGGTGGAGGTCTTCCAGGTCGCCGGGGCCGCGCGGGTGTTCTCGCTGCCCGAGGACGGCGGGATCGCGCTGTCCGGCGGCCCGGAGGGGACGCTGCAGCTGGCCGACGCGGGCCTGCTCACCGGCCGGGCGGTGATGGGCGCGAACGACGCCGACGCGGTCGAGGGCGTGCAGACCGACACGCTGCGGCGGCGCGAGTTCAACCCCGGCGCCGATCCCGGCCGGCGGTACTCGGCCACGCTCAGTGCCGCCGACCCGACCCCGCGTCCGGACATCGGCCCGTACGACGCGGAGGAGCAGACCGTCGCCGTGCTGGAGGGCGCGGCCGCGGTGACGGCGTCCAGCAGCGCGGACGACCCGTTCACCGCCGGCACGCTGGGCCAGGACTACCTCGGCCCGGACAAGCGGCCGGCCGCCGCGGTCGACGGCGACGCCGGCACGTCCTGGGTGTCGGCCGGCGGCACCGTCGGGCAGTGGGTCCAGCTGGAGCTGCTGGAGCCGCAGGTACTGCCGTCGGCGACCGTGCAGCTGCTCGACGACCCCGCGCTCGGCCCGCGGGTCACCGGCGTGGACGTCACCACCGACCTCGGCACCGTGCACGCGACCGTGACCGGCGGGGTCGCGAGCGTGCGGCTGCCGGAGGGCGAGACCTCCCGGGTCCGGGTGACGATCACCGGCGTCGCCGGGGACACGGACAGCGGCGCCGTCGGGGTGCGTGAGCTGTCCGTCCCCGGCGTACGGGTCCGGCAGGCGGTCGCGCTGCCCCCGGACGAGGCCTCGGCCCCGCAGTGGAGCGTGCTGGGTGAGCGGCCCGACGGCCGGCGCGGCGACTGCGTGCTGGACGGCGCCGGCTGGACCTGCCTCCCCGGGCTGGCCCAGGCCGGCGAGGAGGACGGGCCGCTGGTCCGCCGGTTCGACGCGCCGTCCGGCTCGGTGGCGGTCTCCGGGACCGTACGGCCCCGGCCCGGCCCGGCGCTGGACGCGCTGCTGGACCGGACCGCCGGCTACCAGGCCACCGGCTCGTCCCGGCTGGTCGCCGACCCCGCGGCCCGGCCCGGGGCGGCGTACGACGGGAGCGCGGCGACGGCCTGGCTGCCGGCCACCGACGACCAGGGCCCACGACTGAGTCTCGATCTCGGCTCGACGGTCACGCTGACCGGGCTGACCCGGGCGGACTGGACCGGCGTCGGCTCGGTCGAGCTCACCGCCGCCGGCGGCCAGCGCCGGACGGTGCGCGGGACGGGTTCGTTCGCGCCGGTCCGGACCGATCGGGTCACGCTGACCTTCCGCCGGCAGCTCGGGCCGGACGGCACCCCGCGGCCGGTCGCCGTCCGCGACGTGGCCTTCGCCGGCGCGCCCGCCGCCTCCGCCCGCGCGGTCGAGGTCGGCTGCGCCGACGGCCCGCGGGTCACGCTCGACGGCACCGCCCGCGCGTTGTCGATGGCGGTGCCGCCGGCCGCCCTGCTCTCGCTGGGCCCGGTGCCCGCGACCGTCTGCGGTGGCCCGATCACCGTCGTCGCCGGCCCGCACCGGATGGCCACGACCGCGACCCCGACCCTGGAGGTGCAGGGCGCCGGGCTGTCCAGCGCGGCGTTGCCGGACCCGCCGGCCCCGCGGCCGGTGACCGTGCTGGCCTGGTCGGACGAGCACCGTACGGTCCGGATCGGGGCGGGGGAGAAGGGCTACCTGGCGCTGGCCGAGGGCTGGAACAAGGGCTGGACGGCGACCGCCGGCGGGCAGCCGCTGGAGGCCAGGCGGATGGACGGCTGGCAGCAGGGCTTCGAGATCCCGGCCGGCGGCGTCACCACCGTCCAGATCACGTTCGCGCCGGGCCGGACCCAGGACCGGCTGCTGCTGGCCGGGCTGGTCGCGGCGCTGCTGGTGCTCGCGCTGGCGCTGCTGCCCGACCGCGGCGAGCCGGAGCGCCCGGCGGTGGTCGAGGGCGGGATCCCGATCCCGCGCTGGGTCCCCGCGGTCCCGGTCGCCGCGCTCGGCGGCCTGCTCATCGGGTGGATCGGGCTGGCCGCGGCCGCGGCGGCGCTGCTGCTACCGCGCCGCTGGCGTCCCGTCGGCGCGGGCGGTGCGCTCGCCGTCGCCGGCCTCCTGCTCGCCGCCGACCCCGGGTCCGACTCGGTCCGGGCGGCCGACCAGGGGCTCGCCGCGTTCGCGCTCTGCCTGGTCACGGCCGGGCTGTCCGGCTGGCGGCCGCCGGGTGACCCGGTCGGCGAGCCGGAGGGCCGGCCGCTCGACCAGCACCCACGAGAGCCCGCCGATCGCGACCGAGGCGAGCCCGGTGAGCACCGCGACCGGCAGCATCCGGCCGCTGAAGTCGGCCCAGCCGGTCAGCCGGTAGACCAGGTCGAGCACGACCAGGTGCCAGAGGAAGACCCCGTAGGAGATCCGGCCCAGCAGCCGCAGCGGCTCTGACACGAGCGGGCCGCGTTGCGGGCCCAGCGCGCTCGGGACCAGCAGCAGCGTCGCCACCGCCAAGTACCCGGCCTCCTTGATCAGCGCGGCGCCGCCGGGGATCGGGGCGAGCGTGAGCGGGCCGGCGATCGGCGTCGCGAGCAGGAAGAGCAGCGCGCCGGCCGTGGCCCAGCAGGTGCCGGGCCACTGCGCGAGCTGGTCCAGCCAGGCTGGGACGCCGCGGCGGGCCAGCACGGCCACCGCCATCCCGGCCGCGAACCAGTCCAGGTGCCCGGGCAGCCAGAGCAGCAGCCGGTCCGGCGCGCCGAGCAGGTGCACGGCCGCGATCCAGCCGTACCCGAGCATCGCGCAGCCGGCGATCACCGGCCATTCCCAGCGTCGGGCCAGCGCCGTCAGCCCCGGTAGCACCGCGTAGAACGCGAGCTCCGCGCAGAGCGACCAGGTCTGGGTCAGCGGCCCGGCCAGCCCGCCCACGTACGTCTGCCCCAGCCACCAGTGCGTCGCCGGCACCGAGGCGTAGAGCGCGACCACCGCCACCACCACCCAGTACGCGGGCAGGATCCGGGCCGCGCGGCGCAGCACGTACCGGCGCAGCGGCGGGGTGACCGGGTAGAGCAGGAAGCCGGAGAGCACGAAGAACACGGCGACGCCGGAGTCGAAGCGGGCCAGCAGGGCGCCGCCGGCACCGCGCCCGGTCTCGCCGGTCCGGAACGCGACGTGGGTCAGCAGCACCGCGGCCGCGGCCACCGCCCGCAGCCCGTCCAGTGCCGGCACCGGCCGCCGCCCACCCATCCGGACACCGTACGGCCGGATAGATCACGATGCGGTTACAGGCACCCGGCCAGGCGGGGCCCAGATGTCCCGTTCCTCCGACACTCGCTGGTAACCTTCGCCAACTGATCATGCGGATCAGCGCTGGGACGTGAGGGGTAGTCCATGCGGCGGTTCCTGGGTCCGATAGTCCTCGGTCTCGGTGTCTTCCTGCTCGTGCTGTCCGGACTGCTGCGGTTCTTCGTCGCCGACCGGGTCGTCATCACCCCCATCGACCAGTACGCGCAGACGGTCGCGCCCGGGCCCGGGTCCTACCTCGACCCGGCCACGCTGCAGGAGCGCTCGGCCGACCTGGTCGCGGTCCGGACGGTGAAGGCCGACGTCGCCGCCAGCGACAAGAACACCGCGGTCTGGGACGTCTCGGTCGTGCTCGGTACGGGCGACGGCACGTTCGTGCGGGCCACGCTGGACCGGGTCGCCAGCGACCGGCGCAGCGCCGAGGCCGTGAACTGCTGCAACGAGTCCGTCGACTCGGTGCCGACCCGGCACGCGGGGGTCAGCTACAAGTTCCCGTTCAACACCCAGAAGCAGGACTACCCGTTCTGGGACCCGAACTCGAAGACCTCGCTGCCGGCCAGGTTCGTCTCCGAGGACAAGGTCCAGGGGCTGACGACGTACAAGTTCGTGCAGACGGTCCCGGCCATGCAGGTCCAGACCCAGGAGGTCCCGGGCTCGCTGGTGGGGGAGACCGCGGCCAGCGTGCAGGCGCCGGTCTTCTACACCGACACGCGGACGGTCTGGGTCGAGCCCAAGACCGGCGTGATCGTGAAGGGCGCCGAGCAGAACAAGACCACGCTGCGCGACAGTTCCGGCCAGGACAAGGCCACGGTGATCCAGTACGACCTGACCTTCGACGACGCCACCCAGAAGGCCCAGGCCAAGCTGGCCAACGACAACATCGGCAAGATCAACCTGGTCAACCTGTGGCTGCCGCTGCTGGGCCTGGTGCTCGGCATCATCTTCATCCTGGCCGGGCTGATCGTCATGCGGGCGGCGGACCGGGCCCGGCCGGCCGAGCCGCGCGAGGAAGAGGTCCCGGTCGGCTGAGAGGTC
>DASYKU010000019.1 GCA_035995165.1 Mycobacteriales bacterium | reverse complement strand
GCTCGAGCGGGACCTGGCGGAGCCGGATCCCGGCCGCACCGCGGCGGCCTGGCTGCCCGTCGCGCTGCAGCTGGAGCGGACGGTCGACCTGGTCTGCGCGGCCGGAACCCGGGTCAGGCAGGCGCCCGGCGCGGTCCTGCCCGACCGAGGGGCCGACCTGCGGAACCTGCTCCGGGACCGACCGGCGGCCACCACCCCGACGGATGCCTCGGCCCTCCTTGCCGCGGTCGGCACCGGCCTCAGCCGCTGACGACGCCGGGCGGATCACCGAGCGCCGCCCCGCGGCGGCGATGCGCAAGTGCCGTGTCGGATGGGAGCGGAGGCCCAAGATCATCTGGGTGGTCTCAGTTCTGGTCTCAGTTGTTGGTCGTCAGCCGGTGTACGCCGAGATCCGGGTGGGCTGCTGACCAGCGGTTCGTACGTCGGAGGACGCCCAGGACGTTGGGGCCGACGGCTCGTAATGAACAGGTCCGGAGTTCGATTCTCCGAGGCGGTTCCACCCTGACCTGCGGGTCCGTACTGGTCGTGGCGAGATCCGTTGGTCCGTTCATTTTTGGTCTCAGTTGTCGGCCCGTTCACCAAGGAGTGAGTAGGCGGCCGGAGTTCAATGCGGGTCCGGTGCATGGCCGCAGACGAACTGTGGGGGCACGCGGTGCTGGTCCATGACGGAACGACCGAACTCCAGAACCTCCAAGTCTCCTGGGTCGAACCATGTGGTCAGAGTTCCAGGACGAGCCGCAACGCGGCTTCCACGCGTCGTAGCTCATCGACGCTGAGGTGTCCTGCGCTGGTACCGAGCCGCGTGGGGTCGACCGCTGCGGTCTGTTCCGCGAGGACCAGGGTGGACCGTCCGGCGATCTCGACCTCGGGTCGGAAGGTAGCTGCACGCGCGGAAGTGGACGTCGGAGCTACGAGCAAGGTCGACAAGGGCAACTGATCAGACTGGACGACGACTGCAAATCGGGACCCGGCCCGCTCGTGACCACCGGCGCCACGTGGAGTGTTGAGACGGTAGACCTCACCATGCACGTAGAGTCTCCATGTCGCGAAGTACTTGCGCGGCCTCGGCCCGGTCCTGATCGTCGGCTGCCAGAGCCTCGGCTTCGTCGCGTAGCGTCGTCCTCGCGCGGCCACGGGCGGCGTCGATCAACGCCGCCCGCACGGCGGTCGAAACCGATGTGCCATCGCGGGTCAAGATAGCTAGCGCCCGAGCCGCGTCCTCGTCTGGGCGGAATGTGATCGTGTCGGCCACGGTCAGGGCGTCGCACAGATCGTAAGACACGGCCAGTCGGGCGGCGCGTATCGGACACGAAGGGCTCCCGCGGTTCGGGACTACTACAGTGCCGACCGTGGCCGATAGGCACGCCGAGTTCGCCCGGCAGCTGGAGTCCGACCTCGAGGAGTATCCCGACGAGCGCGGCGAGATCCTCCTCGAAGCTGGCGATGCCTGGCATCGAGCCGGACACTCGCAGCGGGCTATCGCATTGCTGACCGAGGCCGTCGCCCTGGGCGGGGAGGACGGCGGCAACGCCCGGGTCGCCTTAGCCGATGTGTTGTTCGACATCGGCCGCGACGAGGAGGCGCGCGCCCAGTTGGGGGCGCTTCGGGCGTCTCGGCCCTCGTCGCCGATGCCCTGGCACATGGGCGCTGAGTTGCTGGAGCACCGTGGCGAACTTGATCAGGCACTCACCTGGTTCTCCGCCGCGGTCTCCCGGCTTAGCGCCGAAGAGATGACCACCCGCCACCAGGGGCTGTCCTACGCCAATGCGCTACTTGCCGGCCGTCGGCGGGTTCGCCGCAGGCTGGGACAGCCGCCAGACGACCTGGACGACTCCGTCCGCGAGATGGGGTCCGCTACGACCGATCCTGTGGGCGTCTCGTTCACCGACATCGAATTGTCCGGGGAGACATACTCGCCCCCGGGCGACAGGTCGCGTGCACCACGCGAGGTGCGAATCCTGTTCTGGCCTCGGGACGAGATTGCCCGCGCGCATCAATCGTGGCCACAGCTCGTTCAGCACACGGACAGCGATGCCATCGCCCGCGACCGCGAGGCAGACAACCGTGCCCTCTCCGCTGCCGGGACGCCGCGGATCACGATGGTCCCACTGACTGTTGCCGGCCTCAACGAGTTCGTCGACCGCACCGGCGGAGACCCCACCGAAGGAAGAACCCGCCATGAATACATGGTGGAAATCCTCGCCGAAGGCGGCGCCATCGCCTGGCCACCAGCCCGCAACGCGCCCTGCTGGTGCGGTTCGGCCGCCAAGTACAAGAAATGCTGCGGACGACCGAACCAGGAATCCCGGCAACAGCTGGGACCGGACGAGTCGGCCGGTCATCTCGGACAGTGGCCGACCTGAGGAAGCCGGTGTCTATCACCATGGCCTCTGGGAAGTCATTAATATTCGCCGGCTCCCTGAGTGGCCGCCTACCGGCGCGTTACCCTGTCACCACGCTGAAATCCGAAGAGCCCTTAAAAGGGTTCAGGAGAAGAGATTCGTGCCGTCGCCGGTGCCGCAGTTCTATGCGAGCAGGGATCCGACGTACAGCTCGACGTTGTCCCAGTAGGAGTTGGCGTGATCGACCCCAAGATCAGGGTCCCGTGATCGGGCGGCAGCGACGACGCTCGTCGCCCGATGCCGTCGGATCGAGGCGCCCGTGTAGGAACCCAGGAAGCCCTGTATATAGATTAGTTGGGTGCGTTCGAGTCCGGAGGCGTCAATGCGGGAGAGCCGACCGGCCCGTTCGAGGATCTCTTCGGTGAGTCCGCTGGTGCCATGGTCCACATAGGCTTGACTGATTCGCTCGATCCAGCGTTTGAACTCGCGCGTGAAGGCGGACTGCGCTTCCTCGAGCCTGTTGAGGGCGGCGGCGGCACGCTGCTCCTGAGCCTGCCGTTCGGCTCGGCGATTACTGAAGAGCGCCATTCGGACCATCCGATCGGTTGGGTGAGCCAGTCAACGTCTGGTCGCTGGTCGGCCGGCCCGCTGCGACGGTCAGGACGCCCGGCGCTGTCGGCGAATCTCGTCGGCCGCGCGAATCTCCTCCACCAGCTGTGCATGCCGGAGCACGTGCCGGTGATGCCCGCACATCACCGGTTCACGAACCGACGGCACGAACATCATCACCGGCCAGGTCGCGCCGATCATGCTCGCGGACAGAACGCCCGTCTCGCCGCGCTCGAGCGACACTCCGTGTCGGAGAGCGAAGTATCGCCGGGCGAAATATCTCATTACTCCTAGATAAACCACCAGAAGTATGACGATAAACCATCCCATGGTGTCTCCCAAGTGTAGGCCGGCGGTATAGGCCGCGCGGGTGTGTTCAGGTGCATGACCAGAATGAGCGGTGCCTAGATCAGGAAACCAACCCCGGAGGGACGACGTACATCATCCTGCACGCATGACCCGGGCGCCGCAGGAATTCACCGAGGTCTTCTCTTATTGTCCAGTCTTTGACAAGTACCGCCGAAGATCCGTTGTCGAGAGGTCGACCGACCAGCGCCGAGGGTCACCGGGGCAGGTCTGCGGGGCCCTGGTCATTGAAGTGCAGGCGTCGTCTGGCTAACCGGTCGCTCGCCGTGGACCCGCTCGGCAGGACTTTCCGGAACCCGCGGCCGCCACGTGGCGGCGGGGGTCGATCGGCGTCGGAAGAGTTCGACGCAGGTCTTTCGGTACCTCCGTTGGCGGCGACCGCTTCGCTGCGGTCGTCTGGTGGACCCGACGCTCCGGAAGGCAGCTTGAGCCATTGCGGTGGTCTCAGTCTGGTCTCAGTTCGTAGTTGTCAACCGGTGTACTCCGAGGTCCGCGGTCGGTCGCTGAGCAGCGGATCTCGTACGTCGGAGGTCGTTCACGAACGTGCGGTCGGCTGGCTCGTAATGAATAGGTCCGGATTTCGATTCTCCGAGGCGGCTCCACCCTGACCTCGATGTTTGGCCCGCCGGGTTGCCGAAATGGCGAACCATTCATTTTGGGTCTCAGTTGTAGGGCAGAATGAGTGGCTGGTGCCCCGGACCTGTACCGGAAGCGCCCGCGAGGTCGGTAGTCACGTGGCACCGTCGGGGCGCGAGCGTCAGCTCAGGCGGCACGGTCGACAATGTCCGTATGTCCCCCGACCTGTTGTCGGAGCATCTGGTCGACGTGCTCGATCGCCTGTCCGGCGAGGATGCCGTCCGGTTCCGCGGGTTCGTGGCTCGGGCGGCGCTTGATCGGCCGGTCGCGGTCGAGGTGTCGGAGGCGGCTGCCGTGGTGCGTCCGTACGCCTGGCTGTTGGATCGACTCGGTGCTGACGGAGTGCGGCTGACCTCGGCGGGTCATCTGCCGCCGGCGGTCGTGACCGAGGCGATGGATGCCTTGGGCCGGCGGGAGAGGTGGTTCGGCGCGGCGAATCGGGAGTACCACACGAGGCCCGTGCTGGAGTTGCGGGAGTCGGCGCGACGGTTCGGCCTGGTTCGCAAGCATCGTGGCGTGCTGTTGTCGACGAAGGTCGGGTCCGGTCTGCGCGCAGACCCGGTCGGCTTGTGGTGGCACGTCGCCGACCGCCTTCCCGACGCTCGCACTGAGGCCGCCGCGGACGCCGGGGTGCTGCTCCTGGTCGCCGTCGCCTCGGGTACGCCATTGAATTCGGCGAAGGTCAACCGGTTGCTGCGCACGGGGATGGCGTCGTTGGGCTGGCGGGTCGGCGGCACCGGTGCTCCCTTGGACCAGTGGCAGTCCTTCGACGCGGCCCGGGACACCTGGACGGCTCTGCGTCGACTCGGGGTGCTCGCGGAGGAGGACCAGGGTGGCTCGCCGGCGCCGGCGACGGTGGCTGGGATTCAGTTGGCCCGCGCCGCGCTGCGGCAGCGGACTTGACGTCCCTGCTCCTGCCAGCCCGCTCGGACCAGGCCCAGCGATGACGATGGGCGGCTTCTCGGGCCCGCGACGCACGTCGGAGATCATGGCCAGCGTGCTACGCGTCCGCGCCATGGCGGTCGTCGTCTGAGGGAAGGATCCCGAACTTCCTGGCGAATCACGGCCGCGATCGCAAGGTTAGGGACCTAAACTTGCTTGAAGGTCTCAATGGCCAAGGTTGGGGCGAAGCCCTGCGGGAGGCGGCATGGCGGACTGGCAGACAAGCTACTGACTCCCAGTCCGAACGCGCCGGCTCGTGATGACAGGGCGGGTGGCGAGTACTCCACATACCGGCCCGACCTGCTGATGAACCGCCCGCTGGCGCTCGCGTCGGACGTCTCAGACCTGAGTTGGCAAGTCGAAAACGCGACTCGGCGACTCGGCGATCGCCCGGGAGCTCGTGGGCTGGAGGGAGCTACAGAGAACCCTCCTGTCGGACGAGCCTGAACTGCTGGGAATCCGCGACGTGCAAAACTGGATCAGTGGCTCTGACTACCATCCCTTGACGGCCGACTTTGTGCCGCCCCAGCCTTCGCTCATGGACGCCCTCATGGGTGATCTGGTGGAGTACATGAACGGGGGAGTCCACGCTCCGCTGATCCAGGCCGGTATCGTTCACGCCCAGTTCGAGACGGTGCATCCATTCAAGGACGGGAACGGTAGAGTCGGACGAGCACTCATTACATACAGTTCTGGTTCGGCGAGGTCTTACGCATTGCCGTCTTACCTGTCAGTCCGGTTCTACTGACCCGATCCCGAGAGTACGTCGAAGGGTTGACGGCTTACCGTTATGCGGGACCAGTTGTCGGACCTGACAGCGAACGCGCAATTTCCGAGTGGCTTCGTGTCTTCCTGAACGCGGTCAGTATTGCAGTGACGCAGGCGGAGTCCTTCGCTACGAGTCTTCATGACCTCCGAGCGGGATGGGAACGAGCCGTGGCTACGAAGCGTCGAGAGCAGAATCTTCGGGAGACGCCGCGATCCGGTTCGGCTACCTCTCGCATTCTTGAGACTCTGCAAGAACATCCCGTTCTCACCACATCCAGCGTCTCGCGCCTGTTCGGCGTGTCTGGATCCGCGGCGCTGGTGCCGCGCGTCGTCAGTTGATTGTCGGTTTGGTGGGTGCGACGATGCGGCGTGCCGAATCGTCCTGCTGCTGCGCTGGCGTTGCGTCCGGGTGATCGTGAAAGGCGTTCATCGGATTCCTGCCTTTCTGTAGCGAACGGCGCGGTCCGAGGGCAGTCAAGAGAATGACTTCCGTCTCGCTACTGTCCAACTATTGGCAAGTCCCGATCAGGTGCGAGCCCGTCAGCGGAAGGCGGCGATGACTTTTGCGGCCGTCGCCAATGGAGAAGGGTCGGTGAGGTCGGGCAGGCGGATCATTACTTCGCGGGCGCCGGAGTTGGCGAGGTGGCGGAAGCGGGATATGTGGTCGGGGATGGTGCCGGCGTTGACCGAGGCGGCGTAGCGGGCCGGGTCGCGGGGGCGGGCGCGGTCGATCGCGGCGGTCAGCGAGCGGTCGTCGGGCGCGATGAGGGTGGTCGAGAGGTGGGTGAGCGCGACGGAAGCCGGGTCGCGGCCGAGCTCGGTGCAGTGGGCGGAGAGGACGGCGCGTTTGCGGGCGACTGTTGCGGCGTCGCCCATGACGTTGGCTGCGGTGGCGTACTGGGCGGCCAGGCGGAGGGTGTGGCGTTCTCCGTTGCCGCCGACGATGATCGGGACGTCGTGCAGCGGGCGCGGGTAGCAGCTTGTGTCGGGGAGCGAGAGGACGCGTCCTGAGAAGGACGGATGGCCTGGGCCCCAGAGCAACGGCAGAGCCTGCAGGGTGTCTTCCAGCAGGGCGTAGCGGGAAGGGACGGACGGGAAGTCCCAGCCGTACGCGTCGTGCTCCTGTTTGAACCAGGCCAGGCCGAGGCCGCAGACTGCTCGGCCGCCGCTGAGGACGTCGAGGGTGGCGATGATCTTGGCCAGGTGGCCGACGTTCCGGTAGGTCACACCGGTGACCAGCGCGCCGATGCGCACCCGTTGCGTGCAGGCGGCCAGGTATCCGAGCGTCGTGTAGCTCTCCAGGAAGTCGTCCCAGGCCCGGCCGACCTGCGGGATCTGACGGAAGTGGTCCATCACGTAGATCGCGTCGAAGCCGGCCTCCTCGGCGGCGGTCGCGATCTCGGTGAGGCGGTCACGGGTCGCCGCGGTACCGCCGTCGAAGGTGTACGAGCCCAGGTGCAGACCGAAGCGGAGGCCGGTCTCCGGAGGGCTGGCAGGAGCGGAGACCGCGTCCACGAACGCCGGCGGAACGACGCGGACGGGTTGGGGCGATAGCACGTCGTCCCAGCCCTCGGCCGGGAGCAGGGCGCGGGTCGCCCGCCAGGTGCGCAGCTGTCCGGTCAGGACGTCGGCCGGGATCCGCTTGGCCCGGCCGCGGTTGCGCGAACGGCACTCCGCGGCCGGAGTGTCGAAGGCGACCGCGACGCAGGGCAGGTCGTGCGCGCGGGCCTGCGCCAGCCAGGCCAGCCGGCGCCGGGGATCGAGGGCGAGCGTGTCGATCACCGTGGTCAGCCGCCGGGCCAGCCGGCGCCGGACGACCTCCTCCAGCAGGTCGAACGCGTCCGTACTCGCCGCGATGTCGTTCTCGCCGGTGCCGACGAGCGCGCGCAGGCGGTCGCTGGAGACGATCACGTCCGGCGCGAAATGGGCCGCCGCCCAGGTCGACTTCCCGGACGCGCCCGGGCCGACCAGCACGACGACGCACGGGGACGGCAGGTTCAGCGCGTCGGGCACGCGGGTCAGTGTGCCGTCACCGGCCCCGTCAGTGGATGGCTATTCGTCGTCCGGCTGCGCGGGTGGGAGCTCTGCCGGGGGCTGGGCGAGCTTGGCCTCGACGAAGCCCCTGAGGGCCTGTGTCCTGGTTCGGATCTGGTCCGCACGCAGGGCGGCACCGGACGGGGGCGGGATCTCGATGGTCGCGCCGTGCTCGGTCGCGGTGCTGCAGATCGCTGTCGTCACCCCCGGTACGGCTGCGCACAGCAGCACGGCGAACAGGCCCGGGGTCATGTCCCGGCGGCGGCCGAAGCGGCCGCGGGCCGAGACTCCCAACGGGACCAGCGCCGGATCAGCTCCGGACGCCCGGTCCAGCGCGGACTCGGTGACGGCGGCGACGAGACCGAGGACGAGCTCCGCAACCTGGGTGGAGACCCACTTCCGGCCCGGCACCGGCGGGAGCTTGGAGGTGATCCGTGCGAGTTCCTTGTCGACCGCGGCGGCCGACAGGACGTCGGTCACCGGGCCGAGCCGGACCTCGGTCACGTCCGTCCAGGACACCCGCTCGCCGTCGAACGCCAGGTGGTCGGGCCCGAGGCTGACCTCGGCGAGCCGGTCCAGCGGGGACACCAGGCGGCTCAGCCGGTCCGGCACCTGCGGGATCCGGCGGACGAGATGGCCGAGGCCGACCTGCCACTCGTCGATCAGCGGCGCAGTCGGTGGCGACACCGTCCGGATCGACTCGCGGACACCCGTCGCCAGCAGCCGGGACTTCGCGAGGCCGGCGGTGACGGCGCTCCGGGCCCGGCCTGCCGCCGGGGTCAGGTCTGATGCTTCCGACATGAGCCTGGACCGTACGGCTGACGGGGTGCAGTTGAGCGAGGTTTCCGGGAACGTCCTGGAGCTGTCCTCTTTTCGGCACCCCGGGGACGAGGACCTCGCGGTACGTGGCCGGGCCGGCCGCTGGACCGGGTGCGGTGGGGGTGTCAGGGTGGGGGGATGGTCGGCATCCCGGGGGAGCCTGCGCTGGTGGAGCGCGGGCCGCAGCTGCGCGCGCTGGCGGCGGCGCGGCAGCAGGTCATCGAGGACCGGCGCGGGTGTCTCGTCGTGGTCGCGGGGGAGGCCGGCAGCGGGAAGACCGCGCTGCTGCGGACGTTCGCGGACGGCCGGACGCTCTGGGGCGCCTGCGATCCGTTGTTCACCCCGCGGCCGCTGGGGCCGTTCGCCGACATCGCCGCGCAGGCCGGCGGTGAGCTGGCCCGACTGCTGACCGAGGGCGCGAAGCCGTACGAGGTGGCGGCGGCGATCGCGGACGAGGCCCGCTCCCAAAACGGCGCCGTGCTGGTGTGCGAGGACCTGCACTGGGCCGACGAGGCGACGCTGGACGTGCTGAGCCTGCTGGGGCGGCGGATCGAGTCGATCCCCCTGCTGCTGGTGCTGAGCCACCGGGACGACGAGCTCGACCGGCACCATCCACTTCGGACACTCCTCGGCGAGGTGCGGGGCTCACGGCTCACCACAGAAGCGCTGTCCTACAAGGGGATAGAGCAGTTGGCCGGCGGACTGGACGCGGCCGAGCTGTACCGGATCACCGGCGGCAACGCGTTCTTCGTGACCGAGGTGGTCGCGGCCGGCGGCGAGCACATCCCGGCGACCGTGCGGGAGGCCGTGCTGGCGCGGATCGCGCGGCTCGGGCCGGGGGCCGCGGACGTGCTGGACGCCGTCTCGGTCGCGGTGCCGTACGCGGAGCTGGAGCTGCTCGATGCTCTCGGCGCCGGCGGTCCGGACGCGGCGCTGGCTGCGGGGATCCTGCGGTCGGTGCCGAACGGCGTCGCGTTCCGCCACGAGCTGGCGCGCCGCGCGGTCGAGGAGTCGCTGGGTCCGCACCGCCGGCGCGAGCTGCACCGGCGGGCGCTGACCGCGCTGGTCGACCGGGATCAGGCCCGGCTCGCGCACCACGCGGACGCGGCTCGGCTCGCGCACCATGCCGATGCGGCCCGGGACCGGATGGCCGTGCTGGAGTACGCGCCGGCGGCGGCCCGGCAGGCGGCGGCGACGGGAGCGCACCGGGAGGCGGCCGAGCAGTACGCGCGGGCGCTGCGGTACGCCGACTCCCTCCCGCCGGACGACCGCGCCGCCCTGCTGGAAGCCGGCTCGTTCGAGTGCTACCTGACCGATCAGATGGGCACCGCGATCGAGTTGCTGCAACGGGCCGTCGAACTGCGGCGGGGGATCGGGGACCCGCGCAACACCGCGGTCGCGCTGGCCATGTTGTCCCGGCGGCTGTGGTGCGCGGCCCGCAGCGAGGAGGCCGCGCAGGTCGACGACGAGGCCGTCCGGCTGCTGGAGAGCCTGCCGCCCGGGCCCGAACTGGCCCTGTCGTACAGCAACATCAGCTCGATGGCGCTCAACGACGAATGGCACGACGAGACCGTCGACTGGGGCAAGCGGGCGCTCGACCTGGCCGAGCAGCTGGGGGAGACGCCGGTCGTCGCGCACAGCCTGAACAACCTCGGCACGATCGAGCTGCTGGCCGGCCGGCCCGAGGGCCGGGAGTCGCTGGAGCGCAGCCTCGCGGTGGCCGAGGCGGCGGGGCTCGAGGAGCACATCGGGCGGGCGTACATCCACCTGGGGTGGGCGGCCAACCGGACCCGCGCGTACGACCTGCTTCCCCTGCTGGAACAGGGAATCGCGCGCTGCGAGGAGCTGGGGCTGGAGAGCTGGCGGCTCTACCTGCTGGCCCACCGGGCCCGGGCCGACCTCGACCTGGGCCGGTGGGACGCGGCCGCCGCCGGGGCGGGGGCGGTGCTCGCGGCGGCGCGGTCGGTGCCGCTGCTGGAGATCCTCGCCTCGACCACGCTCGGGCTGGCGCACGCGCGCCGGGGTTCGCCGGGGGCGCAGCCGTTGCTGGCCGATGCGGCCGGGTTGCTGTCCGGACAGCATGAGCTGCAGTACCTGGCGCCGGTGGCGGCGGCGCGGGCCGAGGCGGCCTGGTTGGCCGGGCGGCCGGGGGACGTCGGGCCGGAGAGCGAGCGGGCGCTGGAGGTCGCCGCCGAGCGGGACGCCGGCTGGGTGGTGGGCGAGCTCGCCTGGCTCCGCCGGCTCGCCGGAGGAGACCCGTGGGCGGACGGGGCGGCCGGGCCGTACGGCTTGCAGCTCGCCGGGGACGTCCGCGGTGCGGCCGAGCGGTGGGCCGTGCTGGGCTGTCCGTACGACGCCGCGCTCGCGCTCGTCGGCTCCGCCGACGAGGCCGACCTGCGTACGGCGCTGGCCGAGTTCCAGCGGCTCGGCGCCCGTCCGGCCGCGGCGATCGTGACCCGCCGGCTGCGGGAGCGCGGCGCCCGCGGCGTGCCGCGCGGCCCGCTGCCGGGGACCCGGGCCAACCCGGCCGGGCTGACCGCGCGGGAGCTGGAAGTGCTGGAACTACTGGGATCCGGCGCCTCGAACGCGGACATCGCGGCGCGGCTGTTCCTGTCCGAACGGACCGTGCACCACCACGTCGCCGCGATCCTGCGCAAGCTCGGGGTCGACAGCCGCGGCCGGGCCGTCTCCGAAGCCACCCGCCTCGGCCTGCGCTGAAGCCGACGCGCCGACGGTCAGATCGCGCCGACGGTCAGATCGCGCCGGCGCTCAGATCGCGCCGACGGTCAGATCGTGCCGGCGCTCAGATCGCGTCGGCGAGGTCGCGGAGGGCGACGCGGCCGAGCTCGGCCCGCAGCCGGTCGAGCGCGCGGGCCCGGGTGGGGCCGATGCTGCCCAGCGGTACGCCCAGCACGGCC
The DNA here is from genome assembly GCA_035995165.1 of Mycobacteriales bacterium. Taxonomy (NCBI): domain Bacteria; kingdom Bacillati; phylum Actinomycetota; class Actinomycetes; order Mycobacteriales; species Mycobacteriales bacterium. The sequence goes on along the minus strand of DASYKU010000019.1, from coordinate 73,378 downwards.
GCGACCTCGCGGTAGCGCAGGCCGTCGGTCAGCAGCCGCAGCAGGAGGGCGTCGCGCTCCGGGAGCCGGGCGAACGCCGTCCAGAGCGTGCGGTCCCGGGCCATCCGCAGGCTCTCGTCCTCGGGACTGCGGCGGTCGACGGGCTCCGGCATCGCGTCCTCGCCGAGGGTGTCGCCGCTTCGCCGGAGCACGGCCAGGCACTCGCGGCGGGTCGTGGTGGCCAGCCAGGCCGTCACCGCGGCCGGGTCCCGGATCGTGCCGCCGCGTTCGAGCAGTCGCAGCCAGACGGTCTGGACGACGTCCTCGGCCGCGGTCCGGGAGAGTCGGAACGACCGGGTGACCGACCAGAGCAGGCCCGTGTGCCGGCTCACCAGCTCGTCCCAGGCCCGCCGGTCGCCGGCGCGGGCGGCGACCAGCAGGTCGCCCGGAGCGGTCTGGTCGAGCATGAGGACTCCTCAGGTCCGGGTGATGTGCTCACGCTCACACCGCGGGCCCCGGAACTCTGTCCGTCCCGGCACGCCCGGACTGTTCCCCCGCTGACAGAGCCGGCCGGAGCCGCCCGTGGGCCGGGCGAAGCCGAGCTCCGCCGTGGATGAGGCGGCGCAGCAGCGGGGTCCGACGGGAGGGCCCGTGCTCGGGTCGTGGCGGCGGCGCGTCCCGGCGGAGGTCGGCGACCCGTTCGGCGGCGAGGGCGGAGATCGTGAAGTCCATGTCCCGACGCTAGAAACGGCGCGGCGGCAGGGCGTCGGCAGAACTGCCCAGATGCCGGCGCCGGGTGCCCACCTCTTGCCTGCTCACCGGTCTCCGCGACCGGGCGACGTTGCGCCACGCGATCCGCTACTTTCCGTGGCCTCAGATCACGAAGAGTGGTCGTCATCGCCGAGCCGTCCGGCGGACTCCAGCTCGTCGCAGGCGATCGAGGCGCGGGTGGCCGCGTACGTCGACTCCCTCTAGCGAGGGCGAGGCCCGCCGGCCCGGGTGCACCCCGAGCCGGGCCGGCGGGTTCTCAGGAGGACGGGCAGTGGACCCGGGGGTTCCACATGGTCAGCGTGCCCGCGGGGTTGGGCTGGTAGAGCCAGACGTGCTGGGAGTAGAACGGCGCCAGCCCGTACCGGTTCGGGGCGGTGGTCAGGTCGAACGGCGCGTTGCGGAACAGCTGCGGCCGGGCCCGGTGATGAGCGTCCCAGGCCGCCTTGTCCACGATGAACTCCAGCGCGGCCAGCCGCAGCGTGCCGTCCCGGTCCGGCGCGTAGACCAGGGCCTCGGGGTGGCGGAGGTCCACCGTCGGGGTCCCGACCAGGTCGCCGTTGACGAAGTGCACGCCCATGCCGCCCTCGCCCGGCATCGCGATGCAGGTGATCCCGGCCTGGTCGTGCAGCAGGCCGTACGACGCGTCCTCGGCGGTCGCGATGTTGTGGAAGCGGGTGGTCGCGGCCTTCATCGCGGCGAGCTGCCCCGCACTGGGACGGGCGGTTGCGACGGGGTGCTGATGGGCGGGAGCGGCGGCGGCGGGCGAGCCCGCCATGAGCCCGAGACCCAGTGCGGTCACCCCGGCCAGCCCGGCCAGGACGCGACCGAACCGCAGCGCGGTCCTCACACCCCCTCCTGGACCTGGAAGACGGCGTCGGCGACGAGGCCGTGGGCCTCCTTGTGCACCGAGCCGGCGGCGTCCGCGGACGGGGCCTCGACCAGGCAGAACACCTTGCCGTTGGGCTCGTCCACCCAGTAGCGCAGGTAGCGCACGTCGTGCTTGCCCTGCTCGGCCAGGTCGGCCAGGTGCGCCTGCTCGACGTCGGCCGCCCTCACCCCGCCCTCGATCGTGTGTACGTCCATGTACAGCGGCACTGCATGCTCCTCGGATCGTGGATTTCCGTTGCTCCACGAACGTAGGAAGAACGACAGGTCGGCAGATCGGGAGCGAGTACCCAGTTCGGGTCCGCGACTGCCTATCTTGGGCGGGTGCGCGTCGTCCGGCTCCTCCTGATCGTCGCGGTCGCGTACGCCCTGCTCTGGGCACCGGCCGCGGCCGGCACCGGCCCCGGTGAGCTGGCCGTATTGCAGTTCAACATGTGCGGCGACGCCTGCGGGACCCACTTCGCGGTGGTGAACGACCTGGAGAAGGAGATCCGCCAGCACCCCCAGCAGCCGTTCTTCGTGACGCTGGACGAGGCCTGCCGCAGCCAGTACGACAAGCTGACCGCCGACCTGTCGTACCGGGGGTACTTCGCGACGACGATCCGGGACCGGTGCTGGGACGGCACCGACTACGGCGTCGCGGTGCTGGTCCGCAGCGCGGACGTGAGCCTCGTCGGGGTCTGGGCGCTGCCGAACCCGACCGAGATGGAGCCGCGGGCGCTGGCCTGCGTCCGGTCGTCGCTCGACGGGGAGCCGCTGGTCGGCTGCGTGACCCACCTCGACACCGACCCGAAGAACACGCCGAGCCAGGTCGCCGCCGTCGCCCGGCACGCGAGCGGGATCGCCGGTCCGGTGATCGTCGGCGGCGACTTCAACGCCCTCCCGGCGAACCCGGCGATGCGCCCCCTGTACGACCGCTTCGACGAGGCCGGCGCGCCGGCCGACGCGTTCACCAGCGGGTGCTCGGCCGCGCACTGCGGGACCGCGGCCGGCTACCGGCACCCGACCCGCAAGATCGACTACGTCTTCCTCTCCCGCGGCGACTTCACCGCGCTCGGCGCCGTCCCGACCAACGCCCCGCACTCCGACCACACCCCGCTGTGGGCGACGGCAACGCTGACGCCGGTCCCGGTCGCGAGGTCGTGACGTCGCGCAGGTATCGCGGGCCGCTCGTCCTGTGGTAATCCGGCGTCCAGACGCTGCGTCTAGCGTCCGATGTCCGGATCCGGGCAGGCCTGCGAGGAGGACCGAGAAATGGTCAACGTCGACCGCCGTACGTTCCTGAAGCTCGCGGGGGTGCCCGCGGTGGGCGCCGCGCTCCCTCTCGACCTGAACAAGACCCTGGGCAAGGCGCTGGCCGTGCCGGCGCACTCCAAGAGCGGCTCGATCGAGGACGTCGAGCACGTCGTCTTCCTGATGCAGGAGAACCGCGCGTTCGACCACTACTTCGGCACCCTGCGCGGCGTACGCGGGTTCAACGACCCGCACCCGGCGATCCTGCCGAACGGCAAGACCGTCTGGCACCAGCCGGGCGTGGACGGCACCGGCGAGCTGCTGCCGTACCGGCCGGACGTGCCGGACGTCGGCAAGATGTTCCTGCCCGACCCGCCGCACGGCTGGGCCGACACGCACGCGGCCTGGGACGGCGGCAAGCACGACAACTTCCCGCCCAACAAGGGCGTGCAGACGATGACGTACCACCGCCGGGACGACATCCCGTTCCAGTACGCGCTGGCCGACGCGTTCACGGTCTGCGACAACTACCACTGCTCGCTGCTCGGCCCGACCGACCCGAACCGCTACCACATGTGGACCGGCTGGGTCGGCAACGACGGGACCAACGGCGGCCCGGTCGTCACCAACGCCGAGCTCGGCTACGACTGGTCGACGTACCCGGAACGGCTGCAGCGCAAGGGGATCTCCTGGCGGATCTACCAGGACGCCGGGCTCGGGCTGGACGCCGCCGGCGTCTGGGGCTTCACCCAGGACCCGTTCATCGGCAATTTCGGCGACACGTCGCTGCTCTACTTCCACCAGTACCAGAACGCGCAGCCGGGCGACCCGCTGTTCGACCGGGCCCGGGTCGGCACCCACGTCGTCGACCAGGGCCGGTCCCCGGAGGCGCTGCTCGCGGACTTCCGGGCCGACGTCGAGCACGGCCGGCTCCCGCAGGTGTCCTGGATCGTGGCGCCCGAGGCGTACACCGAGCACCCGAACTGGGAGCCGGACTTCGGCGCCTGGTACGCCTCCCAGGTCATCGACATCCTCGCCTCCCACCCGGACGTCTTCGGCAGGACGGTCCTGTTCGTCACCTACGACGAGGAGGGCGGCTTCTTCGACCACCTGGTCCCGCCGACGCCGCCGGCCTCCCGGGCCCAGGGCATCTCCACCGTGCCGGTCACGAACGAGATCTTCCCGGGGCAGCCCGACCTGCCCGCCGGCCCGTACGGGCTGGGGATGCGGGTGCCGATGATCGTGGTCTCGCCCTGGACCCGCGGCGGCTGGGTGAACTCGGAGCTGTTCGACCACACGTCGCTGATCAAGTTCCTGGAGCGGCGGTTCGGGCCGCGGGAGGACAACATCACCCCGTGGCGGCGGGCCGTCACCGGCGACCTCAGCACCGCCTTCGACTTCCGCAACCCGAACCGGAGCCGGCCGCCGCGGCTGCCGGACACCGACGACTTCCGGCCCGAGGACCTCACCCGGCAGCCGGACCAGGTGCCGGTGCCGCCGGCCGACCAGCAGCTGCCGACCCAGGAGCGCGGGGTCAAGCCGGCCCGGGCCATCCCGTACACGCTGTTCGCCGACGCGCGGGCCACCGGCGGGACGGTCCGGGTCGAGCTGGCCAGCAGCGGCCGGGCGACCGGGGTGTTCCAGATCCGGCCGGTCGGCGCCGACCCGCGCTCGTACACGGTCGAGAGGGGCAGGCGCGTGAGCGACACCTTCGACGCGAACGGGGGCTACGACCTCGCCGTACACGGCCCGAACGGCTTCTTCCGGGGCATCACCGGCGGCGACGCGACCGACGAGCTCGACGTGCGGGCCACGTACGACGAGCACGAGCCGGCGATCCTGCTGCGGCTGCGCAATCCCGGCCGGCGCCGGGCCCAGGTGTCCATAAAGGACGGTTACGGCACCCGGCTGCGGACCCGGCCGATCGGCCCGGGCGTGACCGTCACCGAACGCTGGGAGCTGGCCCGCAGCCGCGGCTGGTACGACCTGACCGTCTCCCTGCACGGCGATCCGCACTTCGAGCGCCGCTACGCCGGCCACGTCGAGACCGGCGAGGAGACCATCACCGACCCCAAGATGGGCGGCCTGGTCTAGCTCCAGCCGAGGTCGACGACGATCGCGCGGTGGTCGGAAGGGCCGTCGGCCCGGGTGGCTCCCGCCACGGTGACCTGCTGGGCGAAGCGACCCGGGCGATAGAGCACGTGGTCGATGCGCCGGTCCTTCAGCTCCGGTCCGGCGTCCGGCGGGGCGGTGGTGGTCGCCGGATCACCACCGCCCGCCGTCCAGGCGTCGGTGAGCACGTCGGTGAGCGGCCGCAGCACCCGGCTGTCGGCCGGTGCGTTGAGATCGCCGGCCACGACGACCGGACACGCCCCGTCCAGGGCCGGATCCGTGGCCAGCTCGGCGATCCGTCCTGCTTGTGCGAGCCGGTCGTCGTTGTACGCCGGGTCGTACTCCAGGCAGGCCACGATCACGTGCAGCGCACCCTGCGGCGCGTCCAGCGTCGCGACCAGCGCGACCGGGTCGAACGCCCGGTGCCGGGCCGGCATCGGCTCGGGCCGCAGCGCCAGGATCGGCCAGCGGCTGAGGATCCCGATGCCGAGCGCGGCGTCGTCGGCCCGCGGCACGTCGGTCTCCGGCGGGTACGACGGCGCCGCGAACCCGGCGTGCATCCCGAGCTGCGCGGCGAGCTCGTCGGGCTGCGTGGTCTCGGCCGTACCCCAGACCTCCTGCAGCGCGACCGCGTCCGCGTCGGCCTCCCGCAGCGTCCGCAGGATGCCCGGCTGCCGGGCCTGCCACCGCGGCCCGAACCGCCACCACACGTTCCAGGTCATCACCCGCACACGCATGATCATGCCCTCAGCCGGACAGCACTGCCTCCACCAGGAGGTCGCGGGCGGCGGTGACCTCGCCTTCGTTGTTGAGCAGGACGATGACGGTGGTGTCCCGGGCGGGGATGTGCTGGATGAGCGCGTGCACGCCGGGATCGCCGCCGCCGTGGCCGAACCGCCCGTCGCCGTAGAGGAAACAGCCGTAGCCGTAGTGGAGCCCGGCGTCGACCTCCACGTACGGCGTGAGCATCAGGTCCCGGCGCTCGCCCAGCAGGGAGCCGTCCTCGACGGCCCGCAGGAACCGGTCCAGGTCGGCCGCGGTGGCCAGGGTGCCGCCGTCGGCGCCGCCGACCACCGGGATCGAGTACACGTTGGACCGGCCGGAGGGCAGGTAGCCGACGGCCACGTCCGGCGTCGGCTCGTCCAGCCGGAAGAACCCGGTCGCGGTCATGCCGGCCGGCTGGAAGACCTGCTGCGTAACGCAGTCCACAAAGGACAGACCGGAGACCTCCTCGGCGATCAGGCCGAGCAGGATGTAGCCGGCGTTGGAGTAGTGGAACTCCCCGCCCGGCGGCCCGTACGGCGGGCGGTCGCCGAACAGCGGCAGGAAGTCGGCCGGCCGCTCCATCCGGTAGCAGGGCCGGTCGACCCAGAGCGTCTCGTACTCGACCGGGTCGGGGCCCTCCTCCTCGGCGTAGTCGGCGATGTGCGAGGTGTGGGTGAGCAGGTGGTGCACGGTCACGTCCGGCCGCAGGGTCGAGGGCCGGCGGGACGGCGGCAGCAGCGAGGCCACCGGCGCGGCCGGGTCGACGCCGAGCCGCAGCACCGTCGCCGCGGTGAACATCTTGGTCACCGACGCGATCCCGAACCGGGTGGTGGGCGTGTTCGGGGTCCCGGCCGCGCGGTCGGCCGCGCCGAAGCAGCGGCTGAGCTCGACCCCGTCCGGGCCGGTCACGAGCGCGATACCGGACAGGTCCAGTGCGTCCAGGTCCCCCATGGCATGAACGTCCCACACCGACGCCAGCGGATTACCCGCCGTTGACACGAGCGCGGCTCGTACGTCACTTTGGTCCGGACCGGTACGTACCAGTCAGCTGGAGGGTCTCATGGCCAGCACCGCTGTCACCGTGTCCAGGACCAGCAGCGCGTTCGCGGTCCTGCAACGGATCGGCCGCAGCCTGATGATGCCGATCGCCGTGCTGCCCGCGGCGGCGATCCTGCTCCGGCTCGGCCAGGCCGACATGCTCGGCGACGACGGCCTGGCCCAGTACGGCGGGCTGCACTGGCTGCACAACGTGGCCGCCGCGATGGCCGCGGCCGGCGGGGCGGTGTTCGACAACCTGCCGCTGCTGTTCGCGCTCGGCGTCGCGATCGGCTACGCGCGCCGGGCCGACGGTTCGACCGCGCTGGCCGCGGTGGTCGGCTACCTCACGTTCAACGGCGTCTACACGTCGCTGACCAAGGACCTGGACACCTCGGCCGTGCCGGGCGTGCTCGGCGGCATCACGATCGGGCTGACCGCGGCGATCCTCTGGCAGCGGTTCCACCGGGTGAAGCTGGTGCCCTGGCTGGCGTTCTTCGGCGGCCGCCGGTTCGTGCCGATCCTGATGGCGGTGGCCGGACTGCTCATCGGCGTGGTGTTCCGGATCGTCTGGCCCTGGGTCGGCGACCACGTGCTCACCCCGCTCGGCACCTGGACCGCCGACAACGGCGCCGCCGGGGCCGGCATCTACGGCGTCGTCAACCGGGGCCTGCTGCCCTTCGGCCTGCACCACGTCGTGAACTCGCTGGTCTGGTTCTCCATCGGCGACTGCACGAACGCGGCCGGCCAGGTCCAGCACGGCGACCTCACCTGTTACTTCGCCGGCCAGGACGGCACCGGCACGTTCATGGCCGGGTTCTTCCCGGTGATGATGTTCGGGCTGCCGGCCGCGGCGCTGGCCATGGTGCACGAGGCCCGGCCGGAGCGCCGCAAGGTCATCGGCGGCATCATGATCGCCGCCGCCGTCACCTCGCTGGTGACCGGCGTGACCGAGCCGATCGAGTTCTCGTTCCTGTTCGTCGCACCGGCGTTGTTCGCGGTGCATGCCCTGCTCACCGGCGTCTCGATGGCGCTCGCCGCGCTGCTGAACGTCAAGATCGGGTTCGGCTTCTCGGCCGGGCTGATCGACTACCTGCTGAACTTCGGGAAGTCCAACACCCACAACCCGTTGCTGATCCTGCCGATCGGCGTCGTGTACGCGGTCGTCTACTACTTCCTGTTCCGCTTCCTGATCCGCAGGTTCAACCTCATGACTCCGGGCCGGGAGCCCGACCCGGAGGCTCAGTCCCAGGAGAACAGTCTGCTGCCGGCCGAGATGGGCCCGGACGCGAGCGCGGACAGTGAACCGGCGGTCGCGTCCAGCGCGACCACCGGGCATACCGGGGACAGACCGCCCGCCTGAACCGCCGCCGGGTCCCACCGGACCATCGGCTGTCCACTCACGACGGTGGCGCCGACCTCGACCAGCATCTCGAAGCCGGCACCGCCGAGCCGGACCGTGTCGATACCCAGGTGGACCAGCACCCCTCTGTCCCCGGCGACCACGACGTACGCGTGCGGGTGCAGCATCGAGACCTGGCCGGCCACCGGCGCGGTCGCGACGCCCGGCTCGAGCGCGGGCAGCACCGCCAGCCCGGGACCGACCATCGCCTCGGCGAAGACCGGGTCCGGGACCTCGGTCAGCGGCAGCACCCGGCCGCCGACCGGCGCGGTGACGATCACAAGAGCAGGTCCTCGATGTCGCCGGCCAGCGTGTCCGCCTCCGGGCCGACGACGACCTGCACGACCCGGCCCGAGGCCAGCACGCCGTACGCCCCGGCGGCCTTGAGCGCGGCCCGGTCGACCTTGCCCGGGTCGTGCACCTCGGAGCGCAACCGGGTCGCGCACGGCTCGATCTCGACGATGTTGTCCGCGCCGCCGAGCCCGGCGATGATCGCCTCGGCCTTGCCCACGGTGACCTCCAGGGGAGAGGGGGACACCGATCGTATCGGCACCGGTCTAGACCAGTGAAGCCTCGAGGCGCCGGGTCAGCGCCGCATCGAGGCCGCGGCGGGCCTCGTCCCGGCCGATCCGGTCCCCGGCCAGCGCGCAGCGCTCGTACGCCTCGGCGAACCAGGCCAGCGCCTCGACCCGCCGGCCGCGCGCCGCGCACCGCCGGGCCCGGTCGAGGAGGTCCCGGCCACCGGGCCGGGGCGGCGCCGGCGGCCGGACCCGGGCCCGCAGCATGGCGGCGTCCGCACCCCGTCCGGTGGCGTCGAGGTAGGCGGCGAACCAGGGCACCAGCCGGGCGGCGAAGCCCGGGTCGGCGAGCGCGAGCAGGGTCGGCCGCTCGGCCTCGAGCCAGGCCCGGGCGGCCGCGGCGGAGTGGAACGGCGGCAGCGCGACGGCGGGTCCGCGCGCGGCCGCGACCGCGCAGGCGGCCGAGGCGGTCGCGAGCAGGTGCTGCCGGAGCCGCTCCCGGCAGGCGTCCGCGTCCGGCGGGGCGGGCGGCTCGACCAGCGGGCGGTAGCGGTCGCCGGCCTCGACGGCCAGGCCGGCCCGGACCAGCCAGGTCAGCGCGGTGCGGGTGGCCGCCCGGGACAGGCCGGCCAGCGCGGCGACCGCGCCGGCGTCGGGCGCCGGCCCGGGATACAGCCCGAGCACGGTCGCCACCCGGCGCACGTCCGCCGGCAACCCGACCAACGCCGGCCGGCGCAGCGCCGCGACCGGGTGGCCGGCGCCACCCACCCGCACCGGCCGGTGGGTGCCGGGGGCCGGGGGCACGCCGGCCGTACGGACTCCGCCGGCGTCGTGCGACGCGCCCTCCGCCGCGCGGCCCGCCGGGACCGGGCGGGCCGGGGCCGGGTGTCGAATGGTGGGGAGAACTGCGAGCACTGCTCACCTCCGCGGCGGGTCCCGTCGGGGAGAAGAGCCGCCGGGGGCGCCCGGCGATACATCAGCTCACGGCAGGGTGCGGTCCCACTGGATGACCTCGTCCAGCACCTCGGGGAACTTGCGCTTCGCGTACTGCGTGTACTCCTCGATGTGGGTGCGCATCCGGGCCTCGGACTCCTTCTCGTCCCGGGCGTGGATCGCCTCGAAGATGCTCTCGTGGGCCTTGAGGATCGCGGCCCGGCGCGGGCTCGGGTAGTCGATCCCGATGATCGTGCCGTCCATGATCCCGAGCAGCGAGTCGACGATGTAGCCGAACAGCGCGTTGCCCGAGGACCAGGCGATGATGTCGTGGAACCGCTTGTTGGCCTCCAGGAAGATCATCTGGCTACCCAGGTTCTCCCGCATGGAGTCGATCGTGCCGCCGAGCTCGGTGACCGCCTCGTCGGAGATCCGGGTCGCCGCCAGCGAGCTGATCATCGGCTCCAGCGCCGTACGGACCTCGACGATCGTCCGGAACGGCGCCTCCTTCAGCTGCATGAGCAGCACGACCGTGCTGGCCAGGTGGGAGGCGTCCGGATCCAGCAGCACCGGGCCGCCGCGCGGGCCCGGCTTCAGCGCGATCACGCCCTGGAACTCCAGCAGCCGCAGCGCCTCGCGCAGGGTGCCGCGCCCGGTCTCGTACTCCTCGAGCATGGTGCGTTCCGGAGGGAGGAGGTTGCCGGGCTTCAGGCCACCCCGGACGATGTCCCGGACTATTCGCTGGGCCACCAGCATCGCCGCCTTGGGCGGTCGATTCCCCACCGTCACGGGAGTCTCCGATTCCTGCCTGAGCGCAATCATGCACACCATACATAGGGGACGGGAAACCGTACAACTCGTGGCTGCGGTGGGTAATTGGGGGAATTCCGGCGCTCCGTGACGGGGCGAATGTCCGGGTCCGTACCCCGACCGGGCCCGACCGGAAGCCGCCGGACGATCATGCCGGGCGTGAATCGATTCTGTCGCCTTGGTAAAAGGTCCCTATAGGGATCCTTTGCAATCACCCCGTATCAGACTGGCTATGTCGGACGTAGCGTGCGCAACGGCCTCTTCCGGCCGACCACTGTCGTTCTGCCTGTTGGGGGATGTGTGTCCCGAGCTGGTCTCCGTCGCGCGCTGGTGTGCGCGATCGCCGTATCCACAAGCGTTCTCGGATTGGCGGGGGTGGCGGGGGCCGCTCCCGCTCCCGCGCCGTCCGCGTCCGGTCCGACCCAGCACGTCATCGTGCTGCTGAAGAACCAGCACGCCGAACTGCCCGCGACCCCGGCCACCGCCGGCCGCCGCGCGCAGGCCACCGACCGCGACCAGGCGCCGCTGGTGGCCAAGGCCAAGAGTCGCGGCGGCAAGGACTTCCGCCAGCTGCACGTGACGAACGCGTTCGCCACCAGCGTGCCGGCGTCCGAGGTCACGGCGCTCGCCGCCGACCCGTCCGTCGCCGCGGTCGTGCCGGACCGGCTGGTCGCCGCTCCGACCCGCGACGACCAGAAGCCGTCGAAGTCCGCGCCGGGCCCGGTCTCCAACACGATCTGCCCGAGCGACCCGACCAAGCCGCTGCTCGAGCCCGAGGCGCTGCAGACCACGCACACCGTCGAGGCGCAGAAGATCGCGACCGGCAAGGGCGTGAAGGTCGCGTGGCTGGCCGACGGCATCGACCCGAACAACGCCGACTTCATCCGGGCCGACGGCTCGCACGTCTTCACCGACTACCAGGACTTCTCCGGTGAGGGCCCGAACGCGGTGACCTCCGGTGCCGAGGCCTTCGGCGACGCGAGCTCGATCGCGGCCCAGGGCCGGCTGACGTACGACCTGGCCGACTTCGTGAACCCGGCGCACCCGCTGCCCGCGGGCTGCACGATCCGCGTCCTGGGCATGGCCCCGGGCGCCTCGCTGGTGGGGCTCAAGGTCTTCCCGGCCGGCGGCTTCGCGTTCAACTCCTCCATCCTCGAGGCGCTGGACTACGCGGTGACCGTCGACCACGTCGACGTGGTCAACGAGTCCTTCGGCAGCAACCAGTTCCCGGACACCAACGACGACCCGACCGCGCTGTTCAACGAGCAGCTCGTCCGGGCCGGTGTCACGGTCGTGGCCAGCAGCGGCGACTCCGGCGACAACAACACGATCGGCTCGCCGGCGAGCTCGCCGGGCGTCATCTCCGTCGGCGCCTCGACGATCTTCCGCAGCTACGCCCAGACCACCGGCAACGGTTTCCAGCTGGGCAACGGCAAGTACCGCAGCAACGCGATCTCGTCGCTGAGCTCCGGCGGGTTCACCCAGCCCGGCCGGACCATCGACCTGCTCGCGCCGGGTGACCTCGGCTGGGCGCTGTGCTCGACGAACACCGACGAGTTCCTGGACTGCGCGGACAACAAGGGCGACCCGTCGCCGATCCAGCAGTTCGGCGGCACCAGCCAGTCCGCCCCGCTCACCGCGGGGGCCGCGGCGCTGGTCATCCAGGCGTACCGGGACAGCCACCACGGCGCCAGCCCGGCGGCGGACCTGGTCCGGCGGCTGCTCACCAGCACCTCCGACGACCTGGGCCTGCCGACCACCCTGCAGGGTGCGGGTCTGCTCGACTCCGAGGCCGCGGTCAAGGCCGCGCGCTCGGTGCACGGCGGGGCCAAGCCGGCCGACGGCGAGCTGGTGGCGAGCGTCAACCAGCTCAACCTGACCGCCAGGGCCGGTGGCGTCGCCACCGCGCACCTGCAGGTCACCAACGTCGGCAGCCGGCCGCAGGTCGTGCAGGCGGCGGTGCGCTCCACCACCAAGGTGCTGAGCACGGTGGCCAAGTCGGTGCCGTTCCCGCGGGACACGCTGCCGACGTTCGTCGACGCGTTCGGGACGACCCGGACCTTCACCAAGACGACTTTCGCGGTGCCGAAGGGCGCCGATCACCTCAGCGCCTCGATCGCCTGGCCCGGCAACGGGCAGTTCACCGTGCGGCTCGTGCTGCTCGAGCCGGACGGTACGTACTCCGGCTACAGCCTGCCGCAGGGTGCGGGCAGCGGGTTCGCGGTCGTCGACATCCCGCAGCCGGTGTCGGGCAACTGGACCGCGGCCCTGTACAGCTCGCCGGGCGCGGTCGGCTTCACCGGCACCGTGCAGTTCGGGGCGACCTCGTTCCAGAACCGCACCGCCGGGGTCGGCGTGCCCAAGGCCCAGGTCATCCCGGCCGGCGCCACCCGCACGGTCGTCGCCGCGGTGCCGGCGCCGGGCAAGGCCAGTGACACCAGCGACGCGCTGACGCTGACCGGCTCCGGGGCGACCACGGTCGTGCCGATCACGCTGCGGACGCTGGTCCCGCTGGACCGCAACGGCGGCTCGTTCTCGGGCACGTTCACCGGCGGCAACGGCCGTGGCGGGGTCCCGAACCCGGGGACCTGGTACGACTTCGACATCAGGGGCGGCACGAAGTCGCTGTCGGTCGGCTTCACCGTCAAGGGCAACACCAACCAGCAGCTGTACGGGTTCCTCATCGACCCGAACGGTGAGCCGGTCTCGGAGAAGACCAACGCCCGCGCCGACGGCTCGCTGGTGGCCGGCCTGCAGTTCACCCACGTGAACCCGCAGCCGGGCCGGTGGCGGATCGCGGTGGCGGTGTTCGGGCCGATGTCCGGCACCGCGCTGGAGACGCCGTTCACCGGCAAGATCTCGCTGAACGCGGCGGACGTGACGGTGTCCGGCGTGCCGAACTCGGCCGGGACGCGCCTCAAGGCCGGTACGCCGGTGACCACGACGGTCCGGTTCAGCAACCGGGGCGCCGCCGACCAGGCGTACTTCCTGGACGGCCGGCTCGCCGGCAGGGCCGACACCCCGCTGGTCGTCGACAACGCCGACTTCTCCATCGTGAACGCGCCGCTCGGCCCGTTCCCGGCGGCGCGGGTGCCGACCGAGTCGGACTCGTTCCACATGGCGGCGACCGGTGACGGCCCGTTCAACTTCGAGGTGTCCCCGTTCCCGGCCGACCACGCCGAGGACCTGGCCTTCGAGGGCGACCCGGACCGTGAGGCCGGTCCGGTGGGCACCAGCCCGTCGGTGACGGTGTCCGACCCGCTGGTGGCGCCGCAGACCTGGCTGGCGCTGCCGACGATCGGCGGCGGTCCGTTCACCGACGCCGGGGCGGGCACGGTGAACATGCACTTCACCGCCTCCGCGCACACCCGGCCGTTCGACCCGGCGGTCACCTCGGCCACCGGCGACCCGCTGCTGAGCTACGTGTCGGCGACCGCGCCGGCGGCGAGCCCGGTGTCGGTCGAGGCCGGGGCCAACGGCTCGATCCAGCTGACGATCACCCCGACCGGGGCGCGCGGCAGCGTGGTTCGCGGCACGTTGTTCCTGGACGCGGTAGACCCGATCACGGGGAGCACGGACGAGGTCGCGGCGGTGCCGTACGCGTACACCGTGAGCTAGTCCGCACGCACGAGAAGGGCGCCCCTCCCGTCACCGGGAGGGGCGCCCTGCTGTGTCTACGGGACGAGGACGATCTTGCCGCGGGTGTGCCGCTTCGCCAGCTCCGTGTACGCCGCCCGGACCTGGTCCAGCGGGTACGCCGCGGCCACCGGCACGTCCAGCTCGCCGCCGGCGATGAGCCCGGCCAGCAGGGTCAGCGCGGCCGCGCCCGGAGTGTTGGAGCCGTACACGACCTGGGCGCCGGTCTTCTCGGCCGCGCCGAAGTCGATGATCGTCGCGGTCCGCTCCGGCGGCACGCCCAGCGACGCGGCCAGGTCGAGGTAGCCGCCGCCGTACAGGTCGATCCAGGCGTCGAGGCCGCCGGGCGCGGCCTCGTGCAGCCGCTCGGCCAGCCCGTCGCCGTACGGGACCGGGCGTACGCCGTGCGCGGACAGCCAGTCCGCGTTCGCCGCCGAGGCGATGCCGATCACGTCGGCGCCGTCCCGCCGGGCCAGCTGGACGGCCATCACGCCGACCCCGCCCGCGGCGCCGGAGACCACGACCGTCTCGCCCTGGTGCGGGGCGACCGCGTCGACCACGCCGACCGCGGTGCCGCCGGCGACGTACAGGCCGCCGGCCACCTCCCAGGGGACCTCCGGCGGCTTCGGCACGACCTGGGCGGCCGGGACCACGACCAGTTCGGCCTGGCCGCCGCGCTCGTCGCTCCAGCCGATCACCTCGGTGCCCACGGAGGGAGCGGTGACGTCCGGGCCGAGCGCGGACACGACCCCGGCGAAGTCGCTGCCCTGGCCGGAGGGGAAGGTCGAGGGCCACTGCTGCTCGTACGCGCCCTCGCGGATCGGGACCTCGCCCGGGTTGACGCCGGCCGCCCTCACCGTGACCTGGACCTGTCCCGGTCCGGCCTGTGGATCCTCGACGTCCGTGACGTGGAGCACATCGACGTCGCCGTACCGGTCGAAACGCACTGCTCGTGACATGACCCGATCGGTACCCGGTGCGCCGGTGGGGTAAGCCGGAGAGGTGTTCGACCAGATCACAGCCGCCCTCTCGGGGTCGAGCTGGGCCTACGTCATCGTCTTCGCCGTCGTGGCCGGCGACGCGGTGCTGCCGTTGCTGCCCGGCGAGACGATCGTGGTCACCGGCGGCGTGCTGGCCTCCAGCGGTGACCTCAACATCTTCCTGGTGTTCCTGGCCGGGGCGGCGGGGGCGTTCCTGGGCGACTCGGCCTGCTACTGGATCGGGCGGAAGCTCGGCACGAGGGCGGCGGAGAAGTTCCTCCGCGGCGAGCGCGGGAAACGGTCGCTGGACTGGGCCGAGCGGACGCTCGACCAGCGTGGGCGGACGCTGATCGCGGTGGCCCGGTTCGTCCCCGGCGGCCGGACGGCGGTGTCGCTGGTGGCCGGCACGACCGAGTTCCCCTGGCGGACCTGGGCGCTGGCCGACCTGGCCGGCGTAGTGGTCTGGAGCGCGTACAACACCGGGCTGGGGGCGATCGGCGGGAAGACGTTCGAGAACCAGACCTGGAAGGGGCTGCTGCTCGCGTTCGGGCTGGCCTTCGGCACGGCCGGGGTCATCGAGGCGGTCCGCTGGTTCCTGCAGCGGCGCAAGAAGGCCCGGATGGCATGACCGCCTCCGGCCTTCCGGCCGTAGAGCGCGCGCCCGCGATGGGGCATCGTGGCCCGGTGACTCTCTGCATCGGCCGCGCCGCGTGATCCTCTCCGCGACGCAGGCGCTGGCCGAGCTGCGGGCCGGCCGGGTGTCGTCCCGGGAGCTGACCGAGCAACTGCTGGACCGCATCGACGCCAGCGAGCTCGGCGCGCTCGCCTCCGTCCGGCCCGAGGCGGCGCTGGCCGCGGCCGCGAACGCCGACGCGATGCCGGCCCGCGGCCCGCTGCACGGCCTGCCGGTGACCGTGAAGGACGCCTTCCACGTGGCCGGCCTGCCCACGACCTGGGGCAACCCGGACTGGGCCCACGCGGTCGCCGACGACGACGCGACCGTGGTCCGGCGGCTGCGCCGGGCCGGGGCGATCGTGGTCGGCACCACCAACGTGGCGATGATGCTGGCCGACTTCGGGCAGACCGACAACCCGCTCTGGGGCCGGACGGTCAACCCGTACGACCCGGACCGGGCCGCGGGCGGGTCCTCCGGCGGGGCGGCGGCCGCGCTGGCGGCCGGGCTGACCTACCTGGAGCACGGCTCGGACCTGGTCGGCTCGATCCGGATCCCGGCCGCGTTCTGCGGGGTCTACGGGCTGCGGCCGACGGCCGGGCTGATGCCGGCGACCGGGTTCGCGCCGCCGGGGCCGCTGCAGCTGCCGAGCGAGCTGGCGTACTTCTCCGCGATCGGGCCGCTGGCCCGCACGCCCGCCGACCTGCGGCTGGCGCTGTCGGTCACGGCCGGGCCGGAGCTGCCCGGCTTCAGCTGGCAGCTGCCGGCGCCGCGGCACCGGCGGCTCGGGTCGTACCGGGTCGGGGTGGTGCTGGACTCGGCCCGCGCGCCGGTGACGGACGAGGTCGGCGCGGCGCTGTCCGACGCGCTCGACGCGGTCGCCAGGGCCGGCGCCCGGGTGGTGGTGGGCTGGCCGGCCGGCGTCGACCCGATCGAGGGGTACGACGCGTTCGGCGCCCAGGTCGGGGCGTTCTTCGCGGTGCAGGACCCGGACCAGGCCGAGGGCAGCCTGACCGAGTTCATGCGCGAGGACGCCCGGCGGATGGCGTACCGGGCGGCCTGGCGGCGGTACTTCCGGGACGTGGACGTGTTCCTGTCCCCGGTCGACTTCACCGTCGCGCCGCCGCACGACGACCGGCCGTTCGCGGCCCGGACGGTGGCCGGCCGGCCGTACGCGGACCAGTCGTTCTGGGTCGCGCACGCCGCCCTGCCCGGGCTGCCCGCCCTCGCCGCCCCGATCGGGCCGACGCCGGACGGGCTGCCGGTCGGGCTGCAGATCGCCGGGCCGCGCTACCAGGACGACACCGCGATCACGTTCGCCGAGCTGCTGGCGGCGGAGATCGGTGGTTACCGGCCGCCGCCGGGGGTGTAGCTCAGACGCTGTTCATGGTGTCCGGGTCCGGACCGGTGCGCTGGTCCCGGTTCAGCGCGGTGATCTCCGCCATGTCGTCCGCGGACAGCTCGAAGTCGAAGAGTGCGAAGTTCTCCTCGACCCGGGAGCGGGTGACCGACTTGGGGAAGACGACGTCGCCGCGCTGGATGTGCCAGCGCAGCGTGACCTGGGCCGGCGTCCGCTCCAGCCGCTTGGCGACGTTCGTGATCACCGGGTCGTCCAGCACCAGGCCCTGCGCGATCGGCGACCAGGCCTCGGTGACGATGCCGTGCTCGGCTCCGAACGCCCGGACGTCGTCCTGGACCAGGAACGGGTGCACCTCGATCTGGTTCACCGCCGGCACGACCTCGCTGGCGGCCAGCAGCCGGCGCAGGTGGTGCGGCTGGAAGTTGGACACGCCGATCGCGCGCGCCCGGCCGGAGCGGTAGATCTCCTCCAGTGCGTGCCAGGTCTCGACGTAGTCGCCGACCTCCGGCAGCGGCCAGTGGATGAGGAACAGGTCGACGTGGTCGAGGCCGAGCGCGGCCAGCGTGCCGTCGAACGCCGTCCGCGCGGCGTCCGGGGCGTGGAAGCCGTTGTTGAGCTTGCTGGTGACGAAGACCTCGTCCCGGCCGAGCCCGGAGGAGCGGACGGCCTTCCCGACGCCCTCCTCGTTGCCGTACATCTCGGCGGTGTCGACGTGCCGGTAGCCGACCTCGAACGCGGTCCGGGTCGCCTCCTCGGTCTGCTCCGGCGGCACCTGGAAGACGCCGAACCCGAGCTGCGGGATCTCGACACCGTTGTTGAGCAGGATGGTGGGCACTGCGGACACGGGTGGTGGTCCCTTCCTCGGGGGTGTCAGGCCCAGTGGTACCCCGCTGCGCGCCGGGGTAGCCGTGTGATCCGCGCCGACCCGGGCACCCCGGCCGCGGTTCCAGGAGTCCATCGCCGAACGGCTGCCGGACTGCCGGATCCGCTACCGGACCTGAGCCGGCCGCTCCTTCTTCGGCAGCCGGGCGACGACGTCCTGGTACGAGGCGTCGAGGGCCTCCAGGAGCTCGTCCTCGCCGATCGCGCCGCGCAGCCGCAGCGTGTTCCAGCCGTACCGGCCGATGTAGGCCATCACGGTGGCGTCGTCCGGGTAGCGGGCCAGCCACTCGTCGGCCTCGGCCCGGGTCCGGCCGCACTTCAGGCCGAGGGTGTCCGCGCCGAGGAAGGCGAAGATCTTCGACCCGACCTTGGCGACCACATCGCCCTCCCAGGGCTGGTCCTCCCAGGCGCCCGGCTTGGCCAGGCAGTGCCGCAACAGGTCCTCGGGGCTCATGCCCGCATCCTGCCCCGGTACGGTTGGTGTGTGAGTGAGTCCGCCGTCACCGACCGCCTGTTCCACGAGTCCGCGGCGGAGGACAGCCTGCACGCGGCCGAGAAGCTGTCGGCGGACGCGTGGGCCCGGCTGAAGGAGTCGCCGGAGAAGTTCCGCGTCCTCACCGGCGAGCGGCCGACCGGCCCGCTGCACCTCGGGCACTACTTCGGCAGCCTGCAGCGCCGGGTCGAGGTCCAGTCGTACGGGGTGGAGACCTGGCTGCTGCTCGCGGACTACCAGGCCCTGACCGACCGGGCCGGGTCTACCGCGCTGCAGGACTCGATGACCGAGATCGTGCTGGACTACCTCGCGGTCGGGCTCGACATCCAGAGCGAGCGCGGGCTGGCCTTCCGGCACAGCCAGGTGCCCGAGCTCAACCAGCTCATGCTGCCGTTCCTGTCGCTGGTCTCGGTCAGCGAGATCGACCGGAACCCGACGGTGAAGACCGAGATCGAGACGCTCGGCGCCGGCAACGTGACCGGGCTGATGTTCAACTACCCGGTGCACCAGGCCGCGGACATCCTGTTCTGCCACGGCAACCTGGTGCCGGGCGGCCGCGACCAGCTGCCGCACGTGGAGATCACCCGCAAGATCGCGCGCCGCTTCAACCGGACGTACTCGAAGAAGAAGCGGTATTTCGACGAGCCGACGCTGCTGTTCGGCGAGGCCCCGATGCTGCTGGGCACCGACGGCAGGAAGATGGGCAAGAGCGCCCGCAACGCGGTCTTCATCCGCGACGACGAGTCGACCACGGCCGCGGTGCTGAAGAAGGCGGTCACCGACTCCGACCCGCACATCGCGTACGACCCGCTCGGCCGGTCGAACGTGGCCAACCTGCTGCTGCTGGCCGCGCTCGCCGCGGGCACCACCCCGCAGGCGGTCGCGGACGAGATCGGGGCGGGCGGCTCGGCCAAGCTCAAGGCGTACGTGACCGAGGCGGTCAACGAGCACTTCCGGCCGATCCGGGCCCGGCGCACGGAGCTGGCCGCGGACCCGTCGATCGTCCGGGACGTCCTGGACCGGGGCAACGAGATCGCCCGCACCACGGCCCGCAAGACCCTGGCCGAGGTGCACCAACTGATGCACTTGTAGCGGGAACCGTTCGGGCCGCGGGAACGACCTTGGTGGATGTGACGATCGCCCCCACCGTTCGCCGCTGCGTCGTGGTGCTGCTCGCCGGCGCCGCCACCGTCGTTGCCGCTGCCGGCCCAGCCCTGGCCCACGTCGAGGTCGAGGCCGCACCGGCCCGGGCCCTGGCCACGAACGTCCTGCTGACCATGACCGCCGAGGCCGAGTCGAGCACGTCCGGGATCACCGGCGTACGGATCCAGCTGCCGTCCGGGCTGGTGCCGGCCGATCTGCGGCTGGCCTCCGGGCCGAGCGGGTGGCGGCTGACCGGCTCCGGCGGGGTCGCGACCGTGGCCGGGCCGGCGCTGCCGGTCGGGCGGTCGCTGCGGCTGGGCCTGCGGGTCCGGCAGCTGCCGGCCGGAGAGCGGCTGGTGCTCAAGACCGTCCAGTCGTACGCGGACGGCACGCAGGACGCCTGGATCGAGGTGCCCTCGGCGTCGGTGCCGGAGCCGGACCAGCCCGCGCCGATCGTGGCGCTGACGAAGGCGGCGGCCGGGGCGACGGTGCTGCCGCGGGCCACCGCGCCGGCGCCGACGACGGCCGCGCCGGCCACGACGGCCCCCGCGCCGAGCACCGCGGCCGCCTCGAGCCCGGCCGCGACGCCGGTCACGGAGGCCGCCGAGGACGGCGGCGCCGGTGCCGCAGCCGAGTGGCTTTTCGGCGGAGTGCTGATCGGCGTGGTAATTCTGGGTGGGATCGTGATCGCCGCCCGACGCCGGACGGGTCCGCCCGCCGGATAGCCTGACGTCCCATTCGCGCGGTTGGCGTGAGTGGGCCTGAGGGCGGCCCGGATCGTGGGGATCCGGGCCGCCCGCCTTACCGCATCCTGCACGCGCCCCGGCGGACCCCGGTGCGGCCGGACCGTGGGGATCCGGCCGCCCGCCTGGGCGCTGTGCCGTCCTCGCCTTGACTGGGACTTGGCGTTTATGGCACGAGCTTTACCTTACCCGGAGATCCGGCGTTCGGGGAGCCAAATCAGCGGACGGCCCGGCTCGGGGTCCGGACGGCTCGGTCCCGGGGGTCCGGCCGTCCGGGGCCAGGTGGTCCCGGACGGCCCGGGTCCCGTTACGCCGCGGCGCCATTCGGGGCCGGTGCGGCCCGGGTCGCCGCGGTGACCGCTCGGGCGGCCCTGGCCTTCGCCGCTGCCCTGGTCGCCGCCGCGCCGCGGGCGCCGACACCGTTGATGTCGCTGGTGTCCAGCGCGTACCGCCCGACCGTGAACGCGACCGTGTCCGCGTTCTTGTCCAGGATCGGCCGGTTCACGTTGCCCAGGTTGTCGCAGGCCTGGTGGTAGCAGACGTCGTACGCGATCGCGGCCGTGCCGCCCCACTTCGCCGCCTGCTCCGGCGTCTTGATCCCCTCGGCCCCGGTGAACGTGCCGCCGGACGGGATGCCGACCGCGATGAACGGCCCGTAGTCCGAGCGTCCGTCGAAGTCGGTGCCCTCGGTCGGCACGGCCTTGGCGCCGCTCAGGTAACCGGTGAGCAGCGACTCGATCTGAGCCGAGCCGAACGGCCCCGGCCCGGCGCCCTCGCCGTCGGAGTCGTCGCCGTCGTAGACGAACTCGCCCCAGTTCGGCGAGCCGATCATGTCGAAGTTCAGGTAGAGCGCGATGTCGAGCTGCTGCTCGAACGACAGCGTGTCGACGTACGCCTGGGACCCGAGCAGGCCCAGCTCCTCGGCGCTCCAGAACGCCAGCCGCACCTTGTTCTTCACCTTCTCGTCGGCCAGCTTCAGGCCGAGCTCGAGCAGCGCGGCGCTGCCCGTGCCGTTGTCGTTGATGCCCGGGCCCGCGGGGACGCTGTCCAGGTGGGCGCCCGCCATCACCACGTTGTCCGCCCGGCCGCCCGGCGTCTCGGCGACGACGTTGCGGCTGGTCCGGGTCTCCGGGCGGGACTGCAGGACCAGGTTCACCGTGGCCGGGCCGGCGGCCGCATCGGCGACGAACAGCTCGCCCTCGGCGCGAGTGATGCCGCCGGTCGGGACGCGGGCGTCCGCCTCGGTCCCGAGCGTGCCGTTGATCTCCTCGTCCGGGTTCGCGGCGTTGTTGTAGATGACGACGCCGACCGCACCGGCGGCGGCCGCGTTCTGCGCCTTGAGCGCGAAGGCGCAGCCGCCGCGCTGGATCAGCGCGATCGTGCCGGTGTAGGTGGCACCGGCGAAGTCCGTCGCGACGCAGCCGGGGCCCGTCGGGTTCTGCCCGTTCGGGACCACGGCGAGCGGCGCGGTGATGCCGCCGTCCGGGGTCTGCGGGGAGAACTCCATGATGTCGATCGTCGGGGCGCTGCGCGGCGTCGGCGCGACCTCGGTGAAGGACTCGGTCTCGACCGCGAACTCGTAGTCGAAGTCCTGGTAGGTGACGTTCCAGCCGGCGGCGGCCAGCTTGTCGTGCACGTACGTGGCCGAGGCCTCGTGGCCCGGCGTGCTCGCGGCGCGGGTGCCGCCGTTGGTGTCGGCGATCCGCTGCAGCGCGATCAGGTGCCGGTTGACGCCGTTGACCGTGACCTCGCGGGCCAGCTTGGTGCCGAGCGTGGTGTTGGCGGCGGCCTTGGCGGCGTACGCCGGGGTGGCGGACAGCACGACCGAGCCGGCGGCGAGCAGCGCGATCATCGTGGCCGCTCGTGCCCGCGACCGGGTGGGTAGACGCATCGAACCCCCTTTGTCGTCGGACCGTCATTGGTCCGGACTTGGGGATACTTGCATGCCCTTTACCGCACCGACAGTCAGCGACAAAACCGTGCGGTGATGTTTCGGCATCGGATGGACCGGACGGCCCGGACCTGCTCGGTCCGGGCCGTCCGTGGGGTGGTGGTCAGGCGACGCTGGGGTCGGCCGGACCGAAGGGAGCTGCCGGAGCGGCGGTCTCGCGCGGCATCAGCAGCCACAGCAGCGGGTAGATCAGGATCTGGCTGCCCGGGATGACGAGCAGGATCAGGATGAACAGCAGCCGGGCGGGCCAGGGGTCGATGCCGAAGCGGCGGCCCAGACCGGCCACCACGCCGGCGAGCACGCGGCCCTCGCGCGGCCGCACCAGACCCTCCTGCGCGAACCGGGCGTGGATCTCGTTCACGGTGATTCCCTCATTTCCTTGTCTCGGTGACGGGATCCAGAGTGCGCCGGGACCGACCCCCGCCACATCGGGGACAGCCCGGACCCGGACCCGGATTCCCCGCCTCAGGGTTCTCCCCGCAGTGCCGCCAGCTCGGCCGCCCGGCGCCGGTCCTTGGGCCGGCCGACCGCCCGGCGCATCGCGATCAGGTCCTCCAGGCGGAGCCAGC
Source organism: Mycobacteriales bacterium (assembly GCA_035995165.1). NCBI lineage: Bacteria > Bacillati > Actinomycetota > Actinomycetes > Mycobacteriales > Mycobacteriales bacterium. The sequence continues at coordinate 50,505 of DASYKU010000019.1, read as the reverse complement.
GCAGCGTGAGGTCCGGTCCGGTCGCGACCTCGCAGCGGTCCAGGTACGCCGTGACCGGCAGGTCGCCCCAGGGCAGCGCGGGCGTGCAGCAGTCCCCGGTCGCGGTCGGGCCGGTGAAGAGCACCTTCGGCCGCGCGAGCCCGCCGGGTCCGACCGGGGTGCCGTCGTCGTCGGTGAGCGTGACGCCGGCGGCCGCGAATCCCGCCGCCAGCGCCGGTGCCGCGCCCGGGTCGCCGTCCCAGAGCAGGTCGAGGTCGCCGGTCAGCTCGGCCGAGCCGTGCAGGATGCCGGCGACCTGGCCGATCACGCAGACCCGGGCGCCGGCAGAGTCCAGCGCCCGCAGCAGCGGCACCGGGTCGAAGGCGAGCGCGCCGTCGGTCGCGACCGTGCCGGTCTCGTCGTCGGCGTCCTGGTGCGTACGCCCGGTGCGGGCGCGGTCGCGGGTCAGCTCGGCCAGTCGCCGGGTCGCGTCCGCGAGCCGCTCGAAGGGGTCCATTTCGTCGGTGCTCCTCGGCAGGATGGGGCCATGGCGCGGTGGGCGGAGTTCGAGAAGGATGCACCGGAGTTCGCGGCCCGGGTGCGGGCCGTGCTCGACCGGCACAAGCACAAGACGATGGCGACGGTGCGCGGCGACGGATCGCCGCGGATCAGCGGGGCGGAGATCCAGTTCGCCGGCGACGACGTGTTCACCGGCTCGATGCCGGACGCGGTGAAGGGGCGGGACCTGCGGCGCGATCCCCGGGTCGCGTTCCACTCCCAGTCCGAGGACGCGGACGAGAGCGACCCGGAGTCCTGGCCCGGGGACGCGAAGTTCGCCGGCCGGGCGGTGCTGGTCACCGACCCGGCCGAGCTGGCCGCGTTCTGGACCGCGTACGGGAGGCCCGATCCGGCGCCGGAGCCGGACGGGTCCGACCTGTTCCGGATCGAGCCGACCGAGGTCGTGCTGGTGCACATCGAGCTGCCGCACATGGTCATCGAGTCCTGGCACGAGGGGGTCGGTTACCGCCGCCGCGCCCGCACCTGAAGGGAGGTCAGGGGTCGGTGCGGGCGGTGCGGGCGATGCCGGGCCACTCGGTGCGGGCCTCCTCCTCGACCTCGCGATGGCGGCCGACCGGCAGCGTCGGGTCCTCCGGCGGCGAGACACCGAGCCGGCCGGCGAGACCGATCGCGTCGAACGGCGCCCGGACCTTGACGTCGTTGTCGAAGTAGACGACGACGTCCCGGTCCTGCCGCGGGGCCGGCGGCGCCAGCGTGGTGCCGTCCGCCGGCGTGCCGCCGGCGGCCCAGGTCCGGATCCGGGCCGCCCAGTGCTCCAGCGCGGGCGGGTCGTAGCCGCTGACGTACAGCTCCTCGTGGCCGTGCAGCCGGACGTAGACGTGATCCGCGGTGACGTCGAGCAGCGCCGGCCACTTCCCGGCCGTGTCCGCGACCACCAGCGCGACGTCGTGCGCCCGCAGCAGCTCGACGAACTCGGCCCGTTCGTACGAGCCGTGCCGGACCTCCAGCGCGTGCCGCAGCGGCCGGTCGACCGCGGCAGTGAGCAACGCCCGGCCCTCCATCCGCTCATCGTGCCCGGCCGCGAGCGCCGCCGCCTCGCCGGTCGTGCGGGGGAGCTGGGCGAAGAACCGGCTCAGCCGCTCGGCGTCGTACCCGAGGGTGGGCGGCAGCTGCCAGAGCACCGGCCCGAGCTTGGCCCCGAGCGCCAGCACGCCGGAGGCGAAGAAGTTGGCCAGCGGCGCCTCGACCCCGGCCAGCTTCTTCATGTGCGTGACGAAGCGCGGCCCCTTCACCGCGAACAGGAAGTCGTCGGGCGTCTCGGCCGCCCACCGCGCGTACGACTCCGGCCGCTGCAGCGAGTAGAAGGAGCCGTTGATCTCGATCGTGCGCAGCCGGCGGGAGGCGTACTCCAGCTCGCGGCGCTGGGGCAGGCCGGGCGGGTAGAAGACGCCGCGCCAGGGCGGGTACCGCCAGCCCGAGATGCCGGTCCGGATGTCGCTCACGTCGCGCTGACTACCACGTCCGGCTCACTGCCATGCGTGCTTCAGCCGCCGCGGCAGCGCGAAGATCAGCGCCAGCGCCACCAGCACCATCGCCACGCTGGCCCCGGTGGCCAGCTCGGCGCTGTGGATGAAGGCGCGGGCGACGTCCTGCGGGCCGGCGACGTGCAGCGTGCCGAACAGGATCGTGCCGATCACCGCGATCCCGATGGACGAGCCGATCCGCTGGCCGGTGTTGAGCACCCCGCTGGCCGCCCCGGCCTCCCGCGGCGGCACGGCCGACAGGACGAAGTCGATGTTCGGCGCGATGAACAACCCGTTCCCGAGCCCGGCGATCGCCAGCGGCAGCACCAGCTGCCAGCCGGCCGGCGACGGCGCGGTGACCTCCAGGATCACCAGCACGGCGGCCAGCCCGGCAGCGAGCATCGAGCACCCGAGCACCAGCACCGTACGGCCGAGGCGGGCGGAGAAGCGGTCCGAGAAGGCGGCCGTGATCAGCGACCCGACCGGGAACGGCAGCAGCACCAGCCCGGCCGAGAGCGCGCTGTGCCCGAGGCCGGTCTGCCAGAGGATCGACAGCGCGAAGAACACGCTGGTGAAGCCGGCGAAGTAGACGAGGGCGAGGACGGTGCCGGCCGCGAACGAGCGCTGCCGGAGCAGGCGCGGGGACACCAGCGGGTCGCCGCCGCGCCGCTCCACCCGCACCAGCCACCAGCCCAGCACCACCAGCAGCACGGCCGAGGCGGCCAGCGTCGCGTACGTCCAGGCCGGCCAGCCGCGGCGCTGCCCCTCGATCAGCGGCACCAGCAGGGCCAGCAGGGCGGCCGTGAGCAGCGCGACACCCACGCCGTCGACCGCCTGCCGGTGGCCGTGGCGGGCCGAGTCGCGGGGCAGCAGCGCCCAGGCCAGCGGGACGCCGACCAGCCCGATCGGCACGTTCACCAGGAATACCCAGCGCCAGCCGTCGTCGGCCCCGGCGACCTGGATGAGCAGCCCGCCGGCCAGCGGGCCGAGCGCGGTCGACAGCCCGATGACCGCGCCGAGCGCGCCGAACGCCTTGCCCCGGGCGGGTCCCGCGTACAGCAACTGGATCAGGGCGGCGATGGCCGGGAAGAACACGCCCGCCCCGAGGCCCTGCACGACCCGGGCGGCGATGAGCTGGCCCGGGCTGCGGGCCAGCCCGCAGGCCAGGCTGGCGGCGGTGAAGCAGGCCAGGCCGGCGACGTAGAGCCGGTGGTGGCCGATGCGGTCGCCGATCCGGCCGGCCGGGATCAGCGCCAGCCCGAGCGCGAGCAGGTAGCCGGAGACGACCCACTCCAGCTGGCTGGAGCTCGCCCCGATGCCCTGCTGCACGCTCGGCAGCGCGACGTTGACGATGGTCGTGTCGAGCAGCGCCATGAAGGCGCCGACCAGCAGGACGGCGAGGCTGCGGCCGGCGGGGGCCGGCACCTGGCGTGGGCTGGTGACCGGCTCGGTGCTCATCGCTCCTCCATCGGAAGGGACCGGCGCCGGTCGAAGTCGGCGAGGATCTCGGGCAGCTCGGCCAGCACGTCCTCGTGCCAGTCGATCTCGGCGTCCAGCCGGACCTTCAGGTGCCCGAGCACCTTCCGCTCCGCGACGGACAGGTACGGGTCGGCGAACTGGAGCTGGTGCGCCAGCGCCGTGCGCTGGGTCGCCAGGGCGTCCCGGCGGTCGGACAGCGCGTGCCGCAGCTGCTCCGGGTCGGCCAGGTCGCCGGCGGCCAGGGCCAGGTCGAACGGATCCGGCGGCTGCACGACCCGGCGCAGCGCGGCGTCGTGCAGCACGGTCAGCGCCTTGCGGCCGGCGGCGGTCAGCTCGTACACGGTGCGTTCCGGGTACGAGCCCGCGCGCTCGCTGGCCGTCGCCTCGATGAGGCCCTCGGCGGCCAGCCGCTTGAGCACGTTGTAGAGCGCGCCCGGCCGGACGTCGGTCCACAGGTCGAGGCGGTCCTGCTGGGCGGTCAGCCGCATCCGGTGGCCGTGCATGGGGCCGTGGCGCTCCAGCAGCATCAGGACGTACAGGCGGCTCGAACTCACGCGACCACTCTCACGTGAGTAGTTCCGCGCGTCAACTCACTTGTCGGCGACCGCCATCACGTGCTGGCTGGCGCCGAGCAGGGACGGCTCGGCCTCGACCCGGCGCAGCTGGTGCAGCAGCCACTCGCGGCGGTCCGGATCGTCCAGCCAGTCGTCGACGTCGGCGAGCAGCCGGCCCGGGCCCTCGATCCCGACCATCACGACCCCGCCGGGACGCAGGACCCGCCGGGCCTCGGCCAGCGCGGCGTCCCGCTCGGCCGCCTCGAGCAGGTGGTAGAGCGGGCCGAGCAGGAGCACCGCGTCGGCACTCGTGTCCGGGAAGGCGAGTGCGCGGGCGTCGCCGACCTCGGCCGAGGCCAGCGTCGTCCCGGCGGCATCGCGGGCCTGCTGCACGTGCAGCGGCATGGCGTCGACCAGGTGGACACGGTGCCCGGCCAGCGCCAACGGGATCGCGTACGCCCCCGGGCCGCCGCCGACGTCCAGCACCGTCGCCGGCGGCGCCGGCAGGTGCCGTTGCAGCAGATCCCAGGTCCGGGCCCACTCGATCCGGCCGATCCGGGCGGTCAGCCGATCCTGCTCGTCGCCGCACTCGTAGTAGGCGACGACCTCCGGCGGCAGCATGCTTCGACCGTAAGCCGGTGCGTCCAGGCGATTTCGGGGTAACACCTGATCATGTCCATGCCGCCGATCGACCCGGAACCGCCCGCCCCGGCCCCGGACCCGACCCCGCCGGGACCGGCGCCCGACCCGATGCCGCCGACGCCCGCGCCGGACCCGAGCCCGCCCATGCCGGACCCGATGCCGCCGGCACCGAGCCCCGGACCGATGCCGAACCCGGGTCCCGACATCAACTTCTGAGGCCCCTGCTGAGCCAACGGGCCCCGCCACCTCCGTGGCCGGGCCCGTTGCCGTCCCAGCCCGCCTGGCGGCCGGCCCGGGACATCGACGCTCCCGCGGTACGGCCGGGGCCGCTCCTCGGGCCGGGACCGGGAATCGGCCGGGACGGCCGATGGGCCCGGGGATCAGTGGTCGGGGGAGCCGGAGGCGATCTCCTCGTCGTTGTCGGCCAGGCGCTTGCGGGAGACGACGATCTCGGCCTCCGCCTCGGTCCGGTTGGCCCAGGTCGCGCCCTCGACCGACTTGCCCGGCTCGAGCTCCTTGTAGACGTTGAAGAAGTGCTGGATCTCCAGCCGCTCGAACTCGGGCAGGTGGTGGATGTCGCGCAGGTGCTCCATCCGCGGGTCGGCGGCCGGCACGCAGAGCACCTTGTCGTCGCCGCCCATCTCGTCCCGCATCCGGTACATCCCGATGGCCCGGCACCGGATCAGGCAGCCCGGGAACGTCGGCACCTGCAGCAGCACCATCGCGTCCAGCGGGTCCCCGTCGTCGCCGAGGGTGCCCTCGATGAAGCCGTAGTCGGCCGGGTACTGAGTCGCCGTGAACAGCGTCCGGTCCAGCCGGATCCGTCCGATGGTGTGGTCGAACTCGTACTTGTTCCGCTCCCCCTTGGGGATCTCGACAAAGACGTCGAAGTCCACTGCTCGCCCCTCCCAAGAACGGTTGGCCGAAAGTCTAGGGTGCGGCGGCCCCCGGCGAACCTCTCCGAGCGGCCCCTAGGCTCTCGAACGTGCGGTGGACACGGACTCGGGCCACGATCGCCGGCGCCAGCGCGCTCGTGGTCGGCGCGGCCGGGGTCGGCGGCGGGCTCTACCTGGCCGGCCGCGGCGACCCCCCGGCGGTGGCGGCACCGGCCGCCTCCGCGAGCCCGACCCCGAGCCCGCTGGTCACCCCGCCGCCGGTGCTGGCCGCGCCCGCCGACGGCACCCCGCAGACCGCGTCCGGCGTGGGTAAGGCGCTGATCACGCCGCTGTCCGACGACCGCCTCGGCGGCCGGGTCTCGGCCACGGTGCTGGACGCGGACACCGGCGAGGTCCTCTACGACCGCGGCTCCACGACGTACGTCACCCCGGCCTCGACCGCGAAGCTGCTCACCTCGGTCGCGCTGCTGTCGGTGACCCGGCCGGACCAGCGGCTGAGCACGAGGGTGGTGGCCGGCGCCCGTCCGGGCGAGGTCGTGCTGGTCGGCGGCGGCGACCCGACCCTGTCGGCCGCCCCGCCCGGGAAGGCCCCGGACTACGCGGGCGCGGCCCGGGTCAGCACGCTGGCCGCGGCCGCCCGCAAGGCCGGGGTCCGGGCGGTGACCCGGGTGGTCGTGGACTCCTCGCTGTTCGCCGGGCCCGGGATGGCACCGACCTGGGACCCGCGCGACGTCACCGGCGGCTACATCACGCCGGTCAGCGCGACGATGGTCGACGCCGGCCGGCAGGACGGGTTGCGGGCCCGCTCGACCACCCCGGACCTGGAGGCCGGGCAGGCGCTGGCGGCCGCGCTCGGGGCGCCCACGGCGGCGGTCGTCCGTGGCACCGCGCCGCCCGGCGCCGCCACCCTGGCCGAGGTCGAGTCGCCGCCGGTCCCGCGGCTGGTCGAGCGGATGCTGCTGGACTCGGACAACGTGCTGGCCGAGGTGCTGTCCCGGCAGATCGCGATCGCCGAGGGGACGCCGGCCAGCTTCCAGGGCGCCGCCGACGCGACCCGTACGGTCCTGAGCCGGCTGCGGCTCCCGGCCGGCGGCGACCACCTGCTCGACGGCAGCGGCCTGTCCGCCCAGGACAAGGTCACGCCCGCGCTGCTGGCCGGCGTGCTCCGGGTCGCCACCGGCAGCAGCGACCCGCGGCTGCACGCGCTGGTGCCGGGCCTGCCGATCTCCGGCTACCTCGGCACGCTGGACGACCGCTACCGCACCGGCGCGGCCGCGCTGGCCGCCGGCGAGGTCCGGGCCAAGACCGGCACGCTGGACGGGGTCAGCTCGCTGGCCGGGCTGGTTCGGGGCGCCGACGGGCGGCTGCTGGTGTTCGCCGTGGTCGCCGACCGCGTCCCGGTCGGTGGCACGCTGCCGGCCGAGGCCGCCCTCGACGTGGTCGCCGCCGCCCTCGCGGGCTGTGGCTGCAGGTAGGCCTGGGTGACTGGCGGTGTCTGAGCCCCGGCGTACCGTTGCGGCATGAGCAGCCAGCCCGGAATGGTCGACTGGGATCTCGCCGTCTCCACCGCGAGCCGGCTGATCTCGCCCGGGCCGGAGGTGTCCCGCTCGGAGGCGGACGCCGCGGTCCGCTCGCTGCGGGACCAGGTTGAGGTCGCGGCCGCGCACGTGGAGCGGATCACCGGGCTGCACGCGGAGGGTCCGGTCCCGCCGACCCGCGTCGTCGACCGGCCCGGCTGGGTCAAGGTCAACGCCGAGGGCATGTCCCGGCTGCTCACCCCGCTGGTGCAGACGCTGGAGGAGCGGCGCCCGAAGCCGGCCGGCAAGTTCGAGCAGACCGTCGGGCCGAAGGCGACCGGGCTGCAGGCCGGCGGCGTGCTGGCGTTCATGTCCAGCAAGGTGCTCGGGCAGTTCGAGTTCTTCGCCGACCCGGGCGGCCAGCTGCTGCTCGTCGCGCCCAACGTGGTCGAGGCCGAGCGGACGCTGGGCGTCTCGCCGGTCGATTTCCGGCTCTGGGTCGCGCTGCACGAGGTCACCCACCGGCTGCAGTTCACCGCGGTGCCCTGGCTGCGCGGGCACCTCACCGGCGAGATCGACGCGCTGGTGGAGGCGACCGACCTTGACCCGGACGCGCTGCGGGAGCGGCTGTCCGCGCTGACTTCCCAGCTCGGACAGGCGCTGCGCGGCGGCGGGGACTCGCAGGGCCTGCTCGGGCTGGTGCAGAGCCCGGCCCAGCGGGAGATCCTCGACCGGCTGACGGCGTTCATGTCGCTGGTCGAGGGCCACGCGGAATACGTCATGAACGCGGTCGGCCCGGATGTGGTCCCCTCGATCGGCGTGATCCGGGAGCGGTTCGGGCAGCGTCGCAAGGGCGCCGGCCCGATGGACAAGCTGCTGCGCCGGCTGCTCGGCCTCGACGTCAAGATGCGGCAGTACGCGGACGGCAGCCGGTTCGTCGGCGCGGTCGTGGACGCGGTCGGCATCGAGGGCTTCAACCAGATCTGGACGTCGGCCGAGACGCTGCCGCTCAAGTCGGAGCTGGCGACGCCGCTGGACTGGGTCCAGCGCGTACACGGGTTCCGCCCCGCCGCCTCCGCCTGAGCGGTCTACCGTCCGGGCGGTGCGGGAGGGATTGGCGCCGGCGGTCGCGGCCGTCCGGGTCGCGGTCCGGCGGGCGCTGACCGAGCTCCGGCCGGCCGGCGTGCTGGTCGCGTGCAGCGGGGGGCCGGACTCGGTCGCGCTGGCGGCGGCGACCGCGTTCGAGGCGCCGCGGCTCGGGATCCCCGCCGGGCTCGTCACCGTCGACCACGGGCTGCAGGACGGGTCGGCGGACTGGGCGGCCGAGACGGCGTCGCTCGGCCGGGCCCTGGGTCTCGACCCCGTGCTGGTCCGCCGGGTCACGGTCGGCATCGATGGCGGCCCCGAGGCCGCCGCCCGCACCGCCCGCTACGCGGCCCTCGCTGATGCGGCCGGGGCCGCCGCCGGGGCCGTCACCCCGGCCCCCGGGACGGCCCGGTCCGCCGGTGCCGGCGTGGGCGCGGGACCCGCGCCGGCCGGGGTGCCGTACCCGGGGTGGGTGGTGGTGCTGGGGCACACGCTGGACGACCAGGCCGAGACGGTGTTGCTGGGGTTGGGGCGCGGGTCGGGGCCGCGGTCGATCGCGGGGATGCGGCCGGTGGACGGGCGCTGGGTCCGGCCGCTGCTGGGGGTCCGGCGGGCGGCCACCCGGGAGGCCTGCGTGGCCGAGCGGCTGGCGTACCGGGACGACCCGCACAACGCCGACCCCCGCTTCACCCGGGTCCGGCTCCGGACCGAGGTGCTGCCGCTGCTGGAGGACATCCTGCAGGGCGGCACGGCCGAGGCGCTGGCCCGCACCGCCGGCCTGCTCCGCGACGACCTCGACGCGCTCGACGCCCTGGCCGCCGCGCTGACCCCGGACGGCCCGGTCCTGGACCCGGATGCGCTCGCGCGACATCCCCGCGCGGTGCGGACGCGGGTGCTGCGGGCGTGGGCCGGGGGACCGCTGACCGCGGTGCAGCTGCGGGCGCTGGACGCGCTGGTGACCGACTGGCACGGGCAGGGACCGGTCTCGCTCCCCTCCGGGCGGGTGGTGTCCCGGTCGTCTGGCATGCTGCGACTCGACCGGTCGAGCTGAGTGACGGGGTCAGGACGGGGAGCGGTGCACACCTACGACGGCGACATCGACGAGGTCCTGCTCACCGAGGAGCAGCTCGCCGCCCGGATCCAGCAGGTGGCCGACGAGGTCTCGGCGGACTACGCCGACCGGGAGCCGGTGCTGGTCGGGGTGCTCAAGGGCGCGGCCATCGTGATGGCCGACTTCGCCCGGGCGCTGAGCCGGCCGGTGACGATGGAGTACATGGCGATCTCCTCGTACGGGTCGTCGACGAGCTCGTCCGGGATCGTGCGGATCCTCAAGGACCTGGACCGCGACATCTCCGGCCGGCACGTGCTGGTGGTCGAGGACATCGTCGACTCCGGGCTCACGCTGTCCTGGCTGCTGCGCAACCTGGAGTCCCGGCAGCCCGCCTCGCTGGAGGTGATGGCGCTGCTGCGCAAGCCGGACGCGGTGAAGATCAAGGTGCCGGTGCGCTACCTGGGCTTCGACATCCCGAACGAGTTCGTGGTCGGGTTCGGTCTCGACTACGCCGAGCGCTACCGGGACCTCCCGTACATCGCCCGGCTCAAGCCGGAGGTCTACACCCGCTGAACGACTGACCGCGCCACTTGCGAACGGCGGAACGCAGCGGACGTCTCGTCCGTTGCGCCGGGCGAGGGCCACCGACCGGTGGTGGTCCGCGTCGTCAGCGGGCCCGGTGTACCTTTCCTGTCAGGGACTGATCGCCGTGCGCGCCGGGGGCGCCCACCAGCTGGAGCGGGAGGGACGGAGTCCGCCGGGCACGGCGCCTCCGCTGAGCGTATGGATCGTCGTCGCATACTCAAGTCGCCGTGGTTCTGGATAGTCCTCGGCCTCATCGTCGTCCTTGCCGTGCCCGCGTTGTTCCGAGGCAACGGCGGGTTCAGCAATGTCCCGACATCCGTGGCGCTCGCCCAGATCCAGAGTGGGAACTACGACGACGTCGTGGTGAACGACCGCGAGCAGACCCTGGACATCACGCTGAAGCAACCGGTCGACGGGCACGAGAAGATCACCGCGGCCTTCCCGACCGGGCTGGACGAGAGCATCGGGACGCAGCTCCAGCAGAAGGGGCAGAAGTTCGAGACCAAGATCAACTCGCAGAACATCTTCGTGAGCCTGCTGATCAGCCTGGTCCCGATCCTGCTCGTCGTCTTCCTGCTGTTCTTCATCATGAACTCGGTGCAGGGCGGCGGCTCCCGGGTCATGAACTTCGGCAAGTCCAAGGCCAAGCTGGTCAGCAAGGACACCCCGAAGACGACGTTCGCCGACGTGGCCGGCGCGGACGAGGCCATCGAGGAGCTCCAGGAGATCAAGGAGTTCCTGGAGAACCCGGCCAAGTTCCAGGCCATCGGGGCCAAGATCCCCAAGGGCGTCCTGCTCTACGGCCCGCCCGGCACCGGCAAGACCCTGCTGGCCCGCGCGGTCGCGGGCGAGGCCGGGGTGCCGTTCTACTCGATCTCCGGCTCGGACTTCGTCGAGATGTTCGTCGGTGTCGGCGCCTCCCGGGTGCGCGACCTGTTCGAGCAGGCCAAGGCCAACGCGCCGGCGATCATCTTCGTGGACGAGATCGACGCCGTCGGCCGGCATCGCGGCGCCGGCATGGGCGGCGGCCACGACGAGCGCGAGCAGACCCTCAACCAGCTGCTGGTCGAGATGGACGGGTTCGACGTCAGGGGCGGCGTCATCCTCATCGCGGCCACCAACCGGCCCGACATCCTCGACCCGGCGCTGCTGCGGCCGGGCCGGTTCGACCGGCAGATCGCGGTGGACCGGCCGGACCTGCAGGGCCGCAAGGCCGTGCTGGCCGTGCATTCGAAGGGCAAGCCGCTCGGCCCGGACATCGACCTGGGCGTGATCGCCCGGCGCACCCCCGGCTTCACGGGTGCCGACCTGGCCAACGTGGTGAACGAGGCGGCGCTGCTCACCGCCCGGCAGAACGGCAACGTCATCCAGATGGCGTCGCTGGAGGAGGCGATCGACCGCGTCATCGCCGGTCCGGAGCGCAAGACCCGGGCGATGAGCGAGAAGGAGAAGAAGCTCACCGCGTACCACGAGGGTGGCCACGCACTGGCAGCCTGGGCGCTGCCCAACCTCGACCCGGTGCACAAGGTGACGATCCTGCCGCGCGGCCGGTCCCTCGGGCACACGCTGGTGCTGCCGACCGAGGACCGCTACACCCAGATCCGGTCCGAGATGATCGACCAGCTGGTGTACGCGCTGGGTGGCCGGGCCGCCGAGGAGCTCGTCTTCCACGAGCCGACCACCGGCGCCAGCGACGACATCGCCAAGGCCAGCCAGCTGGCCCGCTCGATGATCACCGAGTACGGCATGAGCTCGAAGCTCGGTGCGGTGAAGTACGGCCAGAAGGAGTCCGAGCCGTTCCTCGGCCGGGACTACGGCCACCAGCGGGACTACTCCGAGACCGTCGCCACGGACATCGACACCGAGGTCCGCCAGATCATCGAGATGGCGCACGACGAGGCCTGGGAGATCCTCAACGAGTACCGGGACGTCCTGGACGACCTGGTCCTCGAGCTCATGGAGAAGGAGACCCTGAGCAAGGACGACCTGGCCCGGATCCTCGCCCCGGTGGCCAAGCGGCCGCCCCACAACACGTACGCGGGCTTCGGCCGGCGGGCGCCGTCGGACAAGCCGCCGGTGATGACGCCGTCCGAGCTGCAGGCCGTCGGTGCGGGCCGCGGTCCCGCCAACGGGACCGCGCCGGGGATGCCGTCGCCGGGCCCCCGGCCGTACGGGACCAACGGATCGAGCAACGGGCACACCACGCCCGAGGGGCACCCGGCCCAGACCGGCTACGGGCAGTACGACCAGCCCGGGTACGGCGGCGCGCCGGGATATGCCGGCGGACCGGACTACGGCAACGGCGCCGGCGGCTACGGCACCCCGGACCAGCGCCCCCCGCAGGGCAACGGCTCCGCCCCGGACGGCTCCGGCGGCCAGGCCCGCGGCGATCACGGTTCCGGCCCGGACCAGTCCCACGGCGGCCAGAACCAGAACCAGGGTCAGGGCAACGGCGACCAGGGCCAGGGCTACGGCGGTCAGAACCAGGGCTACGGCGGTCAGAACCAGGGCTACGGCGGTCAGAACCAGGGCTACGGCGACCGGGGCCAGGGCTACGGCGACCGGGGCCAGGGCTACGGCGGTCAGGACCAGGGCCAGGGCGGCGGCCAGGGTCAGAGCGACCAGGGTTACGGCGGCCAGAACCAGGGTTACGGCGAGCAGGAGCCGGGCCAGCCCGGTCAGTACGGCCAGCGCTGGGGCGGCGAGCAGGGCGGCTGGCCCCCGGAGGACGGCCGACCGGGACCGCGCGCTTGACCACCGGCTCGTTCGACATGGCCAAGGTCGAGGCGGCCGTTCTGGACCTGCTGATCGCGCTCGGGGAGGACCCCGAGCGGGAGGGCCTGCGGCGTACGCCCGAGCGGGTCGCCCGGGCCTACGCGGAACAGTTCGCGGGCCTCTACGTCGACCCGTCCGAGGTCCTGCAGACCACCTTCGACGAGCACCACGAAGAGATGGTCCTGGTCAAGGACATCGACATGTACTCGACCTGCGAGCACCACCTGGTCCCGTTCCACGGCGTCGCGCACGTCGGCTACATCCCGAACGCGGACGGCCGGATCACCGGCCTGAGCAAGCTCGCCCGCGTCGTCGACCTCTACGCCAAGCGCCCGCAGGTGCAGGAGCGGCTCACGTCGGAGGTCGCGGACGCGATCATGCGCCGGCTGGAGCCGCGCGGCGCGATCGTGGTGATCGAGGCCGAGCACCTGTGCATGTCGATGCGCGGCATCCGCAAGCCCGGCGCCCGGACGGTCACCTCCGCCGTCCGCGGCCAGTTCCAGACCCAGCCCTCCACCCGTGCCGAGGCGATGAGCCTCATCCTGGGCAGATGACCGGACTGCCCCGGCCGGACCGGTGCGTGCTGATGGGCGTGCTCAACGTGACGCCCGACTCGTTCAGCGACGGCGGCCGGTACGCCGACCTCGACGCCGCCGTCGCGCACGGCCTGGCACTCGCGGCCGCGGGCGCCGACCTCGTCGACGTCGGTGGCGAGTCGACCCGCCCGGGCGCCGAGCGGGTCGACGCCGAGGAGGAGATCCGCCGGGTGGCGCCGGCGATCCGGGCGCTGGCGGCCGGCGGGGTCCCGGTCAGCGTCGACACCTCCCGGGCCGCGGTGGCCGAAGCCGCCCTGGACGCCGGCGCCCGCATCGTCAACGACGTCAGCGGCGGGCTGGCCGACCCGGCCATGGCCAAGGTCGTCGCCGCCGCCGGGGTGCCCTGGATCCTCATGCACTGGCGCGGCCACAGCCGCGACATGCAGGCCCTGGCCCGGTACGACGACGTGGTCAAGGACGTCGGCGCCGAGCTGGCCCGGCAGGTCGACGCGGCCGTGGCCGCGGGGGTCAACCCGGACAACATCGTGCTCGACCCCGGGCTCGGCTTCGCCAAGACCGCCGAGCACAACTGGACCCTGCTGGCCCGGCTGGACGAGCTGACCGCGCTCGGGTTCCCGGTGCTGGTCGGCGCCTCCCGCAAGGCGTTCCTCGGCCGGCTGCTGGCCGGCCCGGACGGCACCCCGGCCCCGGTCGACGCCCGGGAGAACGCGACGGTGGCGACCAGCGTGCTGGCCGCGGTGATGGGCGCCTGGGGTGTCCGCGTGCACGAGGTGCCCCCGACCCGGGACGCGCTGAAGGTCGTCGGGGCCTGGTCCCGGGCGGCCGAGCAGCCCGCCGCCGACGAGGACCCGGCCGGCCCGCCGGTCCCGCGACCGCGGGGGTGGACCCGTGGCTGACCGGATCACGCTGACCGGCCTGACTGTCCGCGGCCACCACGGCGTCTTCGAGCACGAGCGCCGGGACGGCCAGGACTTCGTCGTCGACGCCACGCTCTGGCTGGACAGCAAGCCGGCGGCGGCCAGCGACGACCTCGCCGACACCGTCGACTACGGCGGGCTGGCCGAGAAGTTGGCGACCGTGGTCGAGGGCGAGCCGGTCAACCTCATCGAGACGCTCGCGGCCCGGCTGGCCGAGCTCTGCATGGCCGATGAGCGGGTGATCGCGGCCGAGGTCACGGTGCACAAGCCGCAGGCTCCGATCGAGCGCGAGTTCGCCGACGTGGCGGTGACCGCCCGGCGGTCCCGCCGGTGAGCCCCCCGGCCCCGAGCGGCCCGGCGGTCCACCGATGAGCGCCCCGACGAGCGGGCGGCGCCGGTGAGCCGGGCCGTGCTGTCCATCGGGTCGAATCTCGGCGACCGGCTGGCGCACCTGAAGTCCGTCGTCGCCGCCCTCGACCCGATCGCGGTCAGCCCGGTGTACGAGACCGCACCCTGGGGCGGCGTCGACCAGGACGACTACCTCAACGCGATCCTGGTCGTCGACGACCCCGGCACCGACGCGTACGGCTGGCTGGCCCGGGCGCACGCCTGCGAGCAGGCCGCCGGCCGGACCCGGGAGGTGCACTGGGGCCCGCGCACCCTCGACGTCGACGTGATCGACGTGGACGGCGTGGTCAATCCCGACCCCGACCTGACCCTCCCGCACCCGCACGCCCACGAGCGTGCGTTCGTGCTGGTGCCCTGGACCGACGTCGAGCCGGACGCGGTCCTGACCGGACAGGGTCGTATTGCAGACCTGATAACGGACAGCGACGATGTCCGCCGTACGGACCTGGTGCTGCGGTGATCAGCCCAACCCGGATCCGGGACCTGATCGGCTACGCCCTGGCTGTGACCGGCATCACCTGGCTCGCCCTGCGCCAGTGGTACGGCGACCTGCCGCGGCTGAGCTGGTTCGTGCCGCTCTCGCTGGTGCTGCTGGCCATCGCCGAGACGCTCGCGGCCAACCAGCTGCGCGACCGGATCCGCCGGCGGCCCGGCGCGCTGCCGGTGCAGCCGCTGGTCGCGGCGCAGATGTTCGCGCTGGCCAAGGCGAGTGCGGTCGTCGGCGCGGTCGTGACCGGCAGCTGGGCCGGCCTGCTGCTCTATGCCGTACCGCGGCTGGGGCAGCTCATGGCGGCCGGCGGCGACACCCGTACCGGGAGCGTCGGGGTGGTCGCCGGGCTGGCCCTGGCCGGGGCCGGACTGTGGCTCGAATACTGCTGCCGGGCCCCGGCACCGCCGGACAGCGAGACGCGGACTAGGCCGGATGGATCAACCGGGGCCTAACTACTTGTCGCAGCTCGGAAGCGTCCACAAGAACCCGCGACGTAACGCGATCGGACTGTTAACTTCCTAGGATCAGTTGGGGTCGTCATCGGTCCTGAGTGGGGTGGGATGGGCAGGCACAGTCGAGAAGGTGAGCCGGAGGCCGGCTCCCTTGTCGTCGGCCCGTCCGACGAGCACTTCCGGGCTCTGGTCGAGCTCTCCCCGGACGCGGTGTTCGTGATCGTCGACGGCTACCACGCCTTCGCCAACTGGCGCGGCCTGCAGCTGCTCGGCGCCAGCAAGATCTCCGACCTGCAGACCCGGCCGGCGCTCGACTTCATGGACGAGGCGATCCGGTCCGAGGCCGAGCTGCGGCTGAGCGGAATGGTCGACGGCAAGAACCTCGAGTACGTCGAGGAGACCCTGATCCGGCTGGACGGCCAGGCCGTGCAGATCGAGGCGGCCGGCCGGCAGGTCTCCTTCAGCGGCCGCAACGGCGCGCTGATCGTCGCCCGCGACATCACCCACCGGCGCAGCTCCGAGGCCCAGGTCCGGGCGGCCGAGGAGAAGTTCCGGGCCGCGTTCCAGAACGCGCCGACCGGGATGGCGATCGTCGACCGGGCGGGCATGTTCCTCGACGTCAACGCCGCGCTGGCCCGGCTGTTCGGCCGCCGGATGGCCACGCTGCACGGCGACCTGATCTGGCACCACCTGCACCCGGAGGACTCGGAGCGGGTCCGCGGCGACTTCGACCGGGTCGTGGACGGCACCGAGGACGACGTCTCCGGCACCTTCCGCTACCGGACCGGGGCCGGCGGCGACGGCTGGGTGCACGCCTCGGTGTCCGCGCTGGTCGGGCAGAAGTCGTACATCGTCCACCTGGTGGACGTGACCCAGCAGAAGAACACCGAGTACGACCTGCACCGCAAGGCGACCCACGACCCGCTGACCGGGCTGCCCAACCGGGGCCTGGTGCTGCACAAACTCGGCGCCGCGCTGCGCTCGCTGCGGGCCGAACCCGGCCAGGTGCACGTCCTGTTCGCCGACCTCGACGGCTTCAAGCAGGTCAACGACATGCACGGGCACGCGGTCGGGGACCGGGTCTTGCGGGCGGCGGCGGAGCGGATGCGGGGCGCGCTGCGGCCGACCGACACGATCGGCCGGCTCGGCGGCGATGAGTTCGTGGTCATCCTCAAGTCGCTGCCGCACGAGGTGCCGGCCGAGGAGATCGCGCACCGGCTGGCCCAGGCGGTGGCCGCGCCGGTCGCGTTCGAGGAGGGCATCGTCAACGTCCGGGCCAGTATCGGCCAGGCGTCCACCGACGATCCCGACTTCCCGGCCGCCCGGCTGCTCGGCGCGGCCGACGCGAACATGTACAAGGTCAAGCAGGCGACCCGCAACGCCGAGGTGTTCGTGCCGCGGCCGGCCACGGCGGCCCTGCGCGCGGTCAAGTAGACCCCGAACCGGAAACCCGGACGCGGGCCGTACGGTCCGCGTGGTTGGCTGTCCCCCTCGAATGGTCGTGACCGGTCCCGGTCGGGCGAGCCGTACACGACCGGGAGGGTGGGCGAGCGCTGGTGAAGTCCGCGCTGCTGCTGGTCCTGACCGTGCTGCTGGTCAGCGGCTGCACCGGCAGCGACCCGAAGCCGGCCACGGCCGAGCCGACGGTCGTCGTCGGCGCGGGCCTGGCGCCGGAGCAGCAGATCATCGCCCGGATGTACGCGCAGGCCCTGACCAAGGCCGGCTTCGCCGTCACCACCCGGTTCGACGCCGGCAGCCGGGCCGCGTACGTGCCGGCCTTGCAGCGCGGCGAGCTGGACGTGGTGCCGGACTACCTGGCCCCGCTCACCGAGTACCTGCGTACCGGGGTCCCGATCGCGCACCGGCCGGCCGCTCCGTCCGGTGACGTCGAGCACACCGCCCGGATCCTGGACGGGCTGCTCACCGACCGCCCGCTCGGGGTGACCCGGCCCTCGATCGCGACCGACCAGACCGCGTTCGCGGTGCCGAAGACGCTGGCCGACGACGACAAGCTGGCCGCCGTCTCGGACCTGGCCAAGCTCAACGGCGACCTGGTGCTCGGCGGCCCGACCGGCTGCGCCACCGACGACTTCTGCCTGCTCGGCCTGCAGGCCCGCTACGGCCTGCGGTTCAAGGGCGTGGACGAGCTCGGCGACGTGTCCGCCCCGCAGATCTTCGCCGCGCTGCGCAAGGGCACCGTCGACGTGGGCACCGTGCAGTCCTCGGCCGGCGGGATCGCGGCCGACAGCCTGGTGGTGCTGCGCGACGACCTGCTGCTGCAGCCGGCCGGCAACATCCTCGCGCTCTACCGCAGCCGGCTGCCGGCCGCCGCCCGCGCGGTGGTGGACAGCGTGAACCGGGCCCTGACGACGGAGAAGCTGCAGGAGCTGAACAAGCGCCAGGACCTCGACGGCCAGGACCCGGACGGGTTGGCCAAACGCTTCCTGCAGGACGCGCGGCTCATCTGAGCAGTTCGCCACGTGCGTCCCCTAAGGTGACCCGATGGCCCCCGCCCGCTCCGGATCAGCCGGTCGCGGCGGCCTGCGCTCGGCCGCGCTGGGGCTGGCGGTGCTCATCGCGCTGGCCTCGACCGCGGCGGTGGTGATCAGCGACGACCCGCAGACGCTGCGGGTCGCGGTGGTCGGCGCGCTCTGGGCGTTCGTGCTGGCCGCGTTCGCGGCGCCGCGCCGGCGGGAGACCGAGCCGGACGGGGACGGGCCCGGCAGCGCGCTCGAGCTGCGCAAGACGTACGAGATCGAGCTGGAGCGCGAGGTCGCGGCCCGCCGCGAGTACGAGCTGCAGCTGGAGGTCTACCTCCGCCGCGAGCTCGAGCGCGGGCTGGCCGAGGACGTGGCCGCGCTGCGCGGTGAGGTCGGCCGGATGCGGGGCGAGATGATCGAGCGGCTCGACGGCGAGCTGCGGATGGAGCGGATCGAGACCACCCGGCTGATCGGCGGCAGCCTGCGGGCGCTGCAGGACGAGGCCCGCCGGCTCGGGATCGGCATGCCGGTGCCGCCGGAGCTGACCGTGCCGCCGCCGGAGCCGGCCGCGCCGTCGATCTTCGACGAGCCGCCGGCGTACGGCGCCTCCGGCTACTCGCCGTTCCCGAACTACGCCGACCCCGGGCCGGACCCGCTCAGCGATCCGCTCCCGCCGTCGTACACGCCGGCGCCGACCTACTCGGCCCCGTCGCCCTATTCGACCCCACCGCCCTATTCGACCCCACCGGCTTACTCGACCCCACCGACCTACTCGACCCCACCGGCCTACGAACCGCCCCGACAGCCACGGTCCCATGAGACGCCGGCGCCGCCGCGCTACGAGTCGCCCACTTACGCGTCGCCGGCCCCGGCCTACGTCCCGCCGCCACCCGGCCGGCAGTACGGGTCGCCGCCCGTCCCGCCCGCGCCGAGACAGCCCGCCGCGGGCGAGTCCGTACCACCGCGTCGACGCCGCGCTCGTGAGGACGGCGAGGACAACGAGGTCATGTCCCGGCTCCTGGGCCGCTGACCGGCCTCAGGCCGCCCGACTACTATCCCGGAACGTGACTGCCCCGATGCTGGAGTTCGCCGGCGTCGGCCGGACCTTCCCCGACGGCACCCAGGCGCTGCAGGACGTCGGCCTCGTGGTGGACCGCGGCGAGTTCGTCTCGGTCGTCGGCCCGTCCGGGTGCGGGAAGAGCACCCTGCTCCGGCTGGCCTCCGGCCTGGACCACGCCTCCACCGGGACCGTGACGGTCTCCTCCGACCACGTCGGCTACGTCTTCCAGGACCCGACGCTGCTGCCCTGGCGTACGGTCCGCAAGAACGTCGGGCTGCTGGCCGAGCTGGAGCACCTGCCCAAGGCCGAGCGGGAGGCCCGGGTCACCGACGCCATCCGCGTCGTCGGGCTGGACGGCTTCGAGAAGCACCGGCCGCGCTCGCTGTCCGGCGGCATGCGGATGCGGACCTCGCTGGCCCGCTCGCTGGTGCTGCAGCCGGACGTGTTCCTCTTCGACGAGCCGTTCGGCGCGCTGGACGAGATGACCCGGGAGCGGCTGAACGACGAGCTGCTGCAGCTGTTCGCGGACCGGCACTTCGCCGCGCTGTTCATCACCCACTCGGTGGCCGAGGCGGTGTTCCTGTCCACCCGGGTGGTGGTGATGTCGCCGCGGCCGGGCCGCATCCTCGGCGACGTGCCGGTGCCGTTCGGGTACCCGCGACAGCCGGACCTGCGCTACTCGGAGGAGTTCGGCAAGGTCGCCGGCGAGGTCTCGGACCTGCTGCGCGAGGTGCCGCGGCGGCCGGCCCCGTGACCGGGCCGGACGACCGCCTCCAGCAGGCGCAGCGGTTCTGGGACTCGCTCACCGGCGCCGAGGGCGAGTTCGCCCAGCAGCGCGAGTACGGCGCGGCCATGTGGGCGGCCGAGCCGAACTGGGGCGACTGGAGCATCCCCGAGGCCGAGCTGCGCCTGCTGCCGGACGTGGCCGGGATGGACACGATCGAGCTCGGCTGCGGCACCGCGTACTTCTCGGCCTGGCTGGCCCGGGCCGGCGCCCGCCCGGTCGCCCTGGACGCCTCGGCCCAGCAGCTCGGCTTCGCCCGCGAGCTCCAGCAGCAGCACGGCCTGGAGTTCCCGCTCGTGCACGGCGACGCCGAGCGGGTGGACTACCCGGACGGCCGCTTCGACCTGGCCCTGTCCGAGTACGGCGCGAGCAGCTGGTGCGACCCGCACCGCTGGGTGCCGGAGGCGGCCCGGCTGCTGCGCCCCGGCGGTTGGCTGATCTTCCTCACTGCGAGCCCGCTGCTCACCATCTGCAGCAGGACCGACGCCAGCGGGCTGGCCACCGACCGGTTGATCCGGCCGTACTTCGGGCTGTACGAGATCGACACCCCCGCCTTCGGCACCACCGAGTTCCAGCTGCCGTACGGGCAGTGGTTCCGGGTGCTGCGCGACGCCGGTTTCGACGTCGAGGGGCTGACCGAGATCCGCGCTCCGGAGGACGGGACGACGCCCTGGCCGTTCGTGGACGTGGATTGGGCCCGTCGGTGGCCGTCGGAGTGCGTGTGGGTCGCCCGCAAGAGCGCCGCTCGTCCCACTCCGGGTGCCGAAGCGTAGATGCGTCCGAAACCGTTGGTCACTCTCCGTGATGCAGTTCGCCATACGCATGCCGCAGCCGGGTGACGTGCTATACGGTATGTCGACACGGGGGGACTACAGAGAGACATTTAGGCGACACGCAGCGTCCGTGATATACGCCGAGCGGACCGCCGTGCAGGGTCGAGATCCGGGAGGCGTTCGGATGAGCGTGGACACCCGTTTGCCGGAAACGGGTGGAGGAGCGGTGGTGGGCGCTCCGTTCCGACGGGCACGTCGACGTCGGGGGCTGTTCGCCACCTGGTTCCCACCGTTGGTGACCCTGATGATCGTTCTCGGGGTCTGGTACTACATCTCGTACGTGTTCCTCGACGCCGATCGGCGCTTCCTGCTGCCGCCGCCGCACCGGGTGATCATCGTGTCGTTCTTCGACGCGCAGAACCGGACCGACATCTTCACCGCGCTCTGGCTCTCGACCTGGATCGCCGCGCTCGGCCTGCTCATCTCGATCGTGATCGGGATGGCGCTCGGGATCGCGATGAGCCAGGCCCGCTGGGTGGAGCGCTCGATCTACCCGTACGCGGTGATCCTGCAGTGCGTGCCCACGCTCGCGCTGGTGCCGGTGATCGGCTTCTGGTTCGACTTCGGCCTCACCAGCCGGCTCATCGTGACGGTCCTCATCGCGTTGTTCCCGGTCATCTCCAGCACCCTGTTCGGGCTGCAGGCGGCCGAGCGGGGCCAGCACGAGCTGTTCACGCTGCACCGCTCCAACCGGCTGGTCCGGCTGTGGAAGCTGCAGCTGCCGGCGGCGATGCCGGCGATCCTCACCGGCTTCCAGGTCTCGGCCACGCTCGCGATCGTCGGCTCCGTCGTCGGCGACTTCTTCTTCAAGCAGGGCCAGGCCGGGATCGGCGTGCTCATCGACCTCTACCGGGCCCGGTTGCAGTCCGAGCAGCTCTTCGGCGCCGCCCTCGCCGCGTCTCTCCTCGGCGTGCTGGCGTTCTCGCTGTTCGGGGCCATCAACCGGATCGCGACCGGCGGCTGGTACGGCTCGTCGGCGTACGACAGGCCCGCCTGACCCGTCCCTCTCTCTCCCTCTCCCCAGGCCGGCTCCCGGGCCGGCCAGCAACCCCGCACCTCACGAGGAGAACGATGCGTCAACGCAAGCTCGCCCCGATGGTGGCAGGCGGCATCGCGCTGCTGCTGACCGCCGCGGCGTGCAGCAGCAACTCGACCACCACGGACCAGAGCGCGCCGGCGCCCAAGGCGTCCGGGGCCGCGCTGAGCCTCAAGGGCGTCTGCCCGGCCAACGTGGTGATCCAGACCGACTGGTTCCCCGAGAGCGAGTACGGCAACCTCTACCAGCTGCTCGGCCCGGGCTACACGGTCGACAAGAACAAGAAGGTCCTGAAGGGCCCGCTGGTCGCCTCCGGTCAGGACACCGGCGTGACCGTGGAGATCCGCAACGGCGGCCCCGCCATCGGCTTCCAGCAGGTCTCGGCCCAGATGTACGCGGACAAGTCGATCACCCTCGGCCAGGTCTCCACCGACGAGGCCGTGCAGAACTCCCAGTCGCAGCCGACCCTCGCGGTCGTCGCGCCGCTGGAGATCAGCCCGATCATGATCGCCTGGGACAAGAAGAAGCACCCGGACTTCAACACGATCGCGGACATCGGCCAGACCAACACCAAGATCCTGTACTTCCAGACCGACACGTACATGCAGTACCTGCTCGGTGCGGGCCTGGTGCGGGCCAGCCAGCTCGACGGCTCCTACGACGGCACGCCGTCGAAGTTCGTCGCCTCCGACGGCGCGATCGCCAACGCCGGCTTCGCCACCTCGGAGCCGTACATCTTCAAGGCCGAGGTCGAGGGGCACTCGTACGACACCGACCTGCAGCTGGTCAACGACACCGGCTACCCGATGTACGGCGAGGCCCTGAGCATCCGGCCGGCCGACAAGGAGAAGCTGGCGCCCTGCCTGAAGAAGCTGGTGCCGATCCTGCAGCAGGCCTCGGTCGACTTCATCACCAACCCGGCCGCGACCAACACGCTGGTCATCAAGGCCGTCCAGACCCTGCACGACTTCTGGACGTACTCGCCGGGCATGGCCGACTACGCGGTCAAGACGCTGAAGAACCTCGGCCTGGTCGGCAACGGCCCGGACAAGACGCTGGGCAACATGGCCAACGACCGGATGCAACGCATGATCGACATCCTCACGCCGATCTTCGCCGCGCAGCGCAAGACCATCAAGACCGGTCTGCAGCCGTCCGACCTCTACACCAACGAGTTCGTCGACCCGTCCATCGGGTTGAGCACGACCGCCAAGTAGCGGTGACGACCGAGTCGGGGGGCGCGCGGGAGCCCGCGCGTCCCCTCCTCGTCCGGGCCCGGCACGTGCTGACCTCCGGGCCGGCCGGGCACGTCCGGGACGGTGCCGTGGCGATCCGGGGTGACCGGATCGCCGCGGTCGGGCCGTACCCGCGGCTGGCGGCGGACTTCCCGGACGCCGAGGTGACCGGCGACGGCACCGGCATCCTCACCCCGGGCTTCGTCAGCACCCACGGCCACTTCTCCGAGGGCCTGGTCACCGGCATCGGCGAGACCCACACGCTCTGGGAGTGGTTCGTCCACGTCGTCGGGCCGATCGAACCGTTCCTCACCCGCGAGGTCGCGTACGTCGGGGCGCTGCTCAAGGGAGCGGAGGCGGCGCTGTCCGGGGTGACCACGGTGGCCGACATGTTCTGCCACGCCCCCGGCGCCGAGCCGTCCACGCCCGGCGTGGTGCAGGCGCTGGAGGAGCTGGGCCTGCGCGGCGACGTCTCGTACGGGGCCCAGGACGACAGCAACCCGCGACCGCTGAAGCTGGTGCTGGCCGAGCACGAGGCCCTCGCCGCGGCCGCGGCCGCATCCCGGCGGTCCCGGTTCCGGGTCGGGCTGGCGACCGTGCCGGCCTCCTCGGACGAGCTGATCGGGGCCACCGCCGAGCTGCTGCGGGACACCCCGCGGCTGCACGTGCACCTGCACGAGGTGCGCGAGGAGGTCACCCAGTCGCGGATGGACCGCGGCATGGGCTCGATCGAGTACGCCGCCCGGGCCGGCCTGCTCGACGCCCAGGTGGTGGCCGCGCACTGCGTCTGGCTCGACGACACCGACATCGACCTGCTGCGCCGCCACGACGTCGCGGTCGCGCACAACCCGGTCTCGAACATGATCCTCGCCTCCGGGGTGGCGCCGGTGCCGCGGCTGCGCCGGGAGGGCGTCACGGTCGGGCTCGGCCTGGACGGCCCGGCCAGCAACGACAGCCAGGACATGCTGCAGACGCTGAAGATCGCCGCGCTGCTGCAGAAGGTGCACCACCTGCAGGCGACCGCGCTGACCGCGCCGGACGTGCTGGCGATGGCGACCATCGACGGCGCCCGGGCGCTCGGGCTGGACGCCGAGATCGGCTCGCTGGAGCCGGGCAAGCAGGCCGACCTGGTGCTGTTCGCCGAGGCCAGCCCGTCGCTGTCGAACGTGCACGACCCGTACCAGGAGCTGGTCTACTGCGCCTCGCCCCGGGACGTGCACACGGTCTGGGTGGCCGGCGAGCCGGTCGTGACCGGCGGCCGGGCGGTCGGCGTGGACCTGGCGGAGCTGCTGCCGCGGGCCCGCGAGCTGGCGGTGAAACTCGCCTGCGACGCCGGGCTGGACTCCGAGCTCGCCCGCCGGGACCCGGGCCCGGCCGGGACGCGACCGGCTGATCCGGGCAGGTAGCGTACTGAAGGAGGCCTGTCCCGACCCTGGCAGGAGGAACGATGACGATCACGCTCCCGGACACCGACTCGATCAACGAGGACGGATACGTCCCGGTCATCAGCCTTGCCGGTCTGGACGACCCGAAACGGCGCGCCGAGATCGCCGGCCAGCTCGGCGACGCGCTGCGCCGCAGCGGCTTCTACGTGGCCGTGGACCACATCGTCCCGGAGCCGGTGTTCACCCGGCTGAACCAGGCCGCGCTGGAGTTCTTCCACCGGCCCGAGGAGGAGAAGGCGCGCTGGGGCCCGTCCCTGGCCGACGCCACCCGCCGCGGGTTCACCTCCCGCTACCGGGCCGCCAGCGGGATCGGCGTGAACACCGACGAGGACGCGGCCGAGGCCTGGGCCCTCAACCCGTACGACGAGGCGCTGGGCTGGCGGGACCTGCAGGCCCTGCCGCCGCGCTACCGGGCCGCGTTCGTGCACCCGAACCGGATCCCGGACAACCCGGGCTTCCGCGAGTCCGCGCTGGCGTACTTCGCCGCGATGGAGAGCCAGATCTTCACGCTGCTGGCGCTGCACGCGCAGGACCTCGGGCTGGCCCCGGACCACTTCACCCGCCTCTGTGCGGGCGCGATGACCAACCTGGTCGTCAACCACTACCCGCCGCAGAAGAAGGTGCCGCTGCCGGACCAGAGCTGCCTCGGTCCGCACACCGACCTCGGCATGATGACCGGCCTGCTGCATTCCGGGCAGCGCGGCCTGCAGGTCGTCGACCGGGAGAACCCGACGGCCTGGATCCCGGTGCCGACCGTGCCGGGCGGCCTGGTGGTGAACGCGGGCGACCTGCTCGTGCTGGTCTCCGGCGGCCGCTACCGCTCCGCGTTGCACCGCGTGGTGTGCGCGGAACGGGCGGAGCGGATCTCGGTGCCGGTGTTCGTCCAGCCCGCGCCACAGACGATCGTCGGGCCGGCGCTGCCGCCCGCTCCGGGGACCGAGGAGGGCACCCCGGTCGAGTTCGGTGACTACTTCGCCGACCGCATCGGCATGATGTACGCCTCGCCGGAGCACTGACGTTGAGCGACAGCACGGTCACTGTGCCGCCAGGGCCGGCAGGGCCGCCGGGGCCTTCGGTCCCGGCCTCCGCCGGGGCCGACGAGCTCGTCGCGATGGAGCTCACGGACGAGGCGCCGTTCCCGCGCCGGCGCCGCGGCCCGCTGGCCCTGCTGCGGCTCGCGCTGCCGCCGTTCCTGCTGTTCGCGCTCGTGATCGGGCTCTGGTACCTGGTCAGCTACCAGATCCTGGACGAGGAGCGCCGGTTCCTGCTGCCGCCGCCGCACCGGATCGTGAAGGTCGCGTTCCTGGACCGGGGCAACCTCGAGGTGCTCCTCCGCGCCCTCGGCCTGTCCGCCGGGGTGGCGATGATGGGCCTGGCGATCGCGGCCGTGCTCGGCATCGGGCTGGCCGTGCTCATGAGCCAGGCCCGCTGGGTCGAGCGCGCGGTCTACCCGTGGGCGGTCGTGCTGCAGACCATCCCGATCCTCGCGCTGGCCCCGCTGATCGGGTTCTGGTTCGACTTCGGCCTGTTCAGCCGGACGCTGGTCTGCGTGCTCATCGCGATCTTCCCGATCATCAGCACGACCCTGTTCGGGCTGCGCGGCATCGACCGCTCCAACCACGACCTGTTCACGCTCTACGGCGCCGGCCGGGGCAAGCGGCTGCGCAAGCTGGAGTGGCCGGCCGCGCTGCCGGCGATCTTCGCCGGACTGCGGATCGCGGCCGGGCTGTCGGTGATCGGCGCGATCGTCGGCGACTTCTTCTTCAAGCAGGGCGCGATCGGCATCGGCCAGCTGATGGACGTCTACCGGCAGAACCTGCGCTCGGAACAGCTGTTCGGCGCGGTGATCCTGTCCTCGCTGCTCGGCCTGGTCGTGTTCTGGTTCTTCGGCTGGCTCGCCCGGCGGGTCGTCGGCTCCTGGCACGAGACCGCGGCGAGCGAGCCGCTGTCGGAGTAGGGCTCAGCCCGGCCGTTGCCAGCGGATCGCGCACACGTACGGGTCGATGGTGTCGGTGAACTCGCAGCCTGGGAACGCCGCTCCGTACAGGATGTGGAAGGCGTCGCGGGTCAGCGGCTTGTTCGTCGCCGTGTGCCGCATCCAGGCCCGGTGCTGACGCAGCCGCAGCACCAGCCAGGCGTCGGAGAGCGAGCGGCGCCGCCGCAGGGTACGGCCGGCCTCCTTGACCCCGGACCAGCGCCGCAGCAGCGGCGCCGTCGGCGCGCCGCCGGCCCCGGAGACGATGTCGACCAGGACGGCCCAACTTCCCGGCGCGACCAGGTCCCGGACGTGCGCCAGCACCCGCTCCGGGCCGGGGAGGTGGAACAGCGTGTTCACGCTGAACACCAGGTCGAATCGGCCGTCCGCGGCCGGGGTCACGTCGAGCAGGCTGCGCTCGGCGTACGTGACGTTGACCCGGGCGTGCCGGGCCCGGGCCAGCTCGATCTCCCGCGCGGCGATGTCGACCGCGAGCACCGAGCCGTACCGGTCGGCGAGCAGGCCGTCGAACCGGCCCGACCCGCAGCCCAGGTCCACCGCCCGGGCCTGCGGGCCGCCGGGGCCGGCCGTGGCCACCGCCTGGGTGAGCCACGGCCGGTAGATCCCGTCGTTGATCTCCGCGTACCGCTCGTAGAGCTCGGCGAGCGGGTCGAACAGAGCGCCTTCGCTCGTCACTTCACCCCGATGGAGGGGTCGATGAACTCGTTGGTGACCATCTGGTCCGGGGTCAGCCCGTCCTTGATCGGCGTCTTCTGCGCCGCGAAGATCGGCGTGACGATGGTGAGGATGCGCTGCACCCGGGTCATGTCGAAGTCACCGACCGCGTTGTTGCGGCCGTTGCCGATGATCGCGTTGTCCTTCATCGCCTTGAACGCCGCGTCGCCCTGCTCCTTCGAGTAGCCGAAGGACTTGGGCATCTTGGCGTTGACATCGCCGATGAACGCGTTGGTCTGGGCCGAGCTGGCGAAGTACGCCGCCGTCGACCGCTGCATGATCGGCACCAGCTTCTTCAGGCAGGGCGCGAGCTCGGCCTTGCGGTCGGGCCGGATGGTCAGCGTCTCCGGATAGACCGGGTAGCCGGAGTCGGCGATCAGCTGGAAGGAGACCGGCTTGCCCCACACGGACGGGTCGGTCTGGTAGCGGATGACCTCGTTGGTCACGAAGCCCTGCTGGACCAGGTCGCCCTTCGCGGCCTTCCACTGGTCCGGGGTGCCGCCGTAGCTCGGCGCGACCTGGCTCTGGCGCAGCAGCCCCGCGCCGGTCAGGTACGCCATGTACGTCGCGCCCTGGAAGTAGATGACCTTGGTGTCGGTCTGGCCGATGTCGGCGATCGTGTTGAAGTCCGGGTGCTGCTTGGGGTCCCAGAGCAGCACGACCGGGCTCAGGTCCAGCGGGGCGAACACCGACAGCACCGGCTTGCCGCTGCCGCTGACCTGCGCGACCTGGTCGAGGTCGGCACCGCCGAAGGTGATCGAGTTGTCGGTGTAGAGCAGCGAGGTGGACGGCGTGAAGTTGTTCGCCGGCCCGCCCGCGTTGATCTTGATCTTGACGCCGGTGTCGGTGCCGTTGTCGACCAGCGCGCCGGTCACGGTGTTCTTCGCGCCGTCGATCGTCGGGTTCGGTCCGACGAGACGGTAGAGCCCGCCGTACTCGGCCTGGGCCCACCAGTTGGTCTGGAAGGTCACGGTGTCGGGGCAGACCCCCTTCAGCGAACTCGCCCCCCCGGAGGCGGCGCTGCTCGCGACGGTCTGGCCGCCGGAGCCCGTGCTGGAATTACTGCAGCCGGCGGCGATGATCGCGGTGACGGCGGCCAAGGCCGTCACGACGAACCGCCGGGACCTGCGTGCTCGCATGGCTCTCCTGTTCAGGTGTGGGAACCGCTCTGCTGTGGCTCGTCACCGTCAAGGCCCCGCAACCGGGCCGAGACCCGGGCGGTGAGGGCGGTGAACTCGGGGGTGAAGCGGAGCCCGCGCGAGCGCGGGTACTCGAACGGCACCGGGACGTCGGCGATGATCCGTCCCGGCCGGGGCGACATGAGCACGACCCGGGAAGAGAGGAAGACCGCCTCCGCGACCGAGTGCGTCACGAACAGCCCGGTGAAGCGCCGGGCCGTGTAGAGCCGGAGCAGCTCGTCGTTGAGCCGCTCCCGGGTGAGCTCGTCGAGCGCGCCGAACGGCTCGTCGAACAGCAGCAGGTCCGGGTCGAGCAGCAGTGCGCGGGCCAGCGAGACCCGCATCTTCATGCCGCCGGAGAGCATCCGGGGCAGGTGCCGCTCGAACCCGTTCAGACCGACCAGGTCGATGGCCTCGGCCACCCGGCGCCGGCGGTCCCGCTTGGGCAGCTCGCGCAGTTCCGCGGGCAGCTCGATGTTGCGGGCGACCGAACGCCAGGGGAGTAGCACCGGGTCCTGGAAGACGTACCCGGGGCGACCGGCCGCGACCTCGACCGTGCCGCTGGTCGGCTTGCTGAGCCCGGCCGCCAGCCGCAGCAGCGTGCTCTTGCCGCAGCCGGACGGACCGACGATCCCCACGAACTCGCCGGGCCGCAGCCGCAGGTCGATGCCGGACATCGCGAGGGTGCCGGTGGCGAACCGCTTGGCCACCCCGCTGAAGTTCAGGGCGGTCGGCAGAGTCGCCGAAGAGCGCGCCATGGCGCTGCCGTCCATGATCCGGCCTCGACCCTTCTCTAACTCACTCGTAGTGACCGGAGACAAGCCTTCATCACGACGTGTGTCCGAGAAGGGCGGGATCAGGTCACTTGACTAGTGACCGTACCCAACGAGCTGTGTGCACAGGCAAGTGGGGGCATCCGGCCAGTGACCGCGGCCCCCAGGTACTAGCCCGATCGGAGTACGCACCCGACCCGACCATGAAACCGGCCCGGTCCGCCCCTCAGGGGGCGTGACCGGGCCGGGGTGGAGCGGGAGGGATCAGCCGCCGACGGAGTTGGGGGCCGGGTAGACCAGGGCCGAGTTCGCCCCGGCCGCGTCGTTCGGGTAGACGATCTTGTACGCGCTGTTGTGGTACTGCTCGATGAGGCTCTGCGCGAGCGTGTTCTGGTGCGTCTCGTCGAACTGGATGCCGGCCCACGGCATGATCGTCTGCTCGCCCGGCACGTTCAGGCTGAGCAGCGCGCTGCGCATCCGCTGGTTGTCGGTGCTGCCCGCGTTGTTCGCGGCCTGGGCCACCGTCATCACCGCGGTGAAGGCCGACGCGGCCGCCTCGGTCATCGTGCTGTTGAAGCGGCGCTGGTAGAGCGCGGTGACCGCGCGCGCGGCCGGGTTGCGCTCGGCCGCCTCGATCGACCAGGACACCGAGCGCATCAGCCCGTCCGCGGCCGCGGCGGCCGGGGCGAACGCGGCCGCGTTCAGGTAGCCGAGCGAGAACGACAGCGCCGCCTTGGGCTTGTACTGCCGGGCCGCGAACGCCTGCAGCGTCGCCTGCACGGTGGCCGGGGTGACGTAGAGGAAGAGGGTGTCGGGGTTCTTCGCCCGCACCGCGTCGACCGCCTTGCCGATGTCCGAGCCGTCCTCGCTGAAGCCGACGTCCGTCACGTTCAGGTCCGGGGAGGACTCGGCCGCCAGCTCCTTGACCGTGGTCACCACGTCCTGGCCGGCCTTGTCGTTGGCGTGCATCACGACGATCCTGCCGGGGCTCGCGTCGTGCTCGCTCAGCAGCGAGAAGAACGCCTGCCCGGACGTACGCCAGGACGGGCCGACCCGGAAGAACCAGTCCCGGCCGGCGTCGGTGAGGAAGGTGGCCGGGCTGTCGGCGTTGATGAACGGGATCTCGTACCGCTCGGAGCGCTGGCTCGCGTACTCGGTGACCTGGGGGTCGTACGCGCCGATGAGGGCCTGGGCCCCCTGGTCGGAGACCATGGTGGTCACCGCGGTGCCCGCGACCACCTGGGGGTCGTTGCCGGCGGACGTGTCCGCGTGCAGCAGGGTCACTTTGGCCCCGCCCAGGTTCGGCAGCCCGGCCTCGGCCGCCAGCGGCAGCGGGATCGACGGGTTCAGCCCGTTGATCACGTCGACCGCGAGCTGGGCGCCGCGCAGAGCCTCCGTCCCGGCGGTCGCGTCCGGACCCTTCAGCGGGGTCAGCAGGCCGATCTTCAGCGTCTGACCGCTGGCGGCGGCGGGGGAGTCGCTCCCGCTGCCACCGGTGCATGCGACCGCGAGGGCCAGCACGGGGACGATCAGCAGGGCGAGGCGATTGCGGCGGACGGGTCGCCGGACGGTCATGGAGACTGGTCCTCAACTGCGGGGGCGGGGAGGGTCTCGGACTCCGGGGAGCCGGGGATGCCGGGACCCGCGCAGGCTACCCCGTCACGGGTGACGCCGAGCCAAGTGCAGCGCAATGTGACCGGCTGATCGCGGAGAGCTGACTAGCGTCACAGCGTTCACGGCGGGGTCGCCCGTGGCCCTATAGTGCCCGAGAAGTACTCGGAAACCGCGTCGGCACGTGGGAAGGTCGCGAGAGCTGGTGGAAAGACTACCCGCGGAGCACTCGGCCGCCTCGAGTCCGCCGCCCCAGGGTGGTGGTTCCGCGTCTGCAGCAGGTCGCATGCGCGGTGAGCAGGACGGCCAGCCCGGAGCGGGCGGCGGCGGCACGATGACGCTGCAACGCCCGTCCGAGGCCCCCCGAGAGAACGCCCCCGGCGGCGCCACCGTTGCGCCCACCCCGCCCAAGCAGGGGCGGACCCGGGCCGGCCTGTCGCCGCGGCACTGGAAGGTGCGCTCCAAGCTCGCCGCCGTGCTGCTGGTGCCGGCCATCGCGTTCCTCGTGCTGGCCAGCATCAACATGGGCGCCCAGATCGGCAGCGCCCGCGAGTTCGGCCGCGGTGCGGCGGTGGCCGAGTTCGGCCGGAACGCCAGCGCGCTCGAGCACGAGCTGCAGGCCGAGCGGGACATCGCGGCCGGCTGGGTGGCCGAGGGGCGGCTGCCCGACAACTCGGCCGCGATCAAGAAGGCGACCGACTTCAACGCGGCTCCGGAGAACCAGGCCACCGACACCGCGCCCGCCAAGACGGTGCCGGTCCCGATCGCGAGCGAGCTGATCGCGCTTCAGTCCCAGCAGCGCAACGTGGACAGCGCGCTGGCGGCGTACCGGTCGGCGGACGCGGCGCTGGGTGACGTCGGCTCGCAGGCGCAGACCCGGATCGACGACGCCCGGACCCAGCTGGACGGGCTGACCTCGCTGCGGTCGTCGCTGCGCCAGCAGCTGCTCACCGAGGGCGCGCTCACCGGCAAGTACACGGCGATGATCAACTCGCTGCTGCAGATCAACCGTGAGATCGGTCAGGGCACCGCCAACACCGACCTGAACAGCCAGGTCGCCGGCCTCACCGCGCTCGGCGACCTGAAGGAGACGCTGTCCCAGGAGCGGGCGCTGCTCTACAGCGTCGCGTCCAACGGCGGCATCGAGACCGACAAGAGCGGCAACCAGGCCCAGGCTCCGGGCCGGTTCCAGTTCGGCCAGCAGCAGGAGCTGTCCTCCGCGATCGCCGAGCGGCTGGCGGCACTGCAGCGGTTCCGCGCCGACGCCACCCCCGACCAGCTGACCCAGTACGACACCCTGGTCAACGGCCAGGCCGTGCTCGCGGTCAAGCGGCTCGAGGACACCGTCAGCCGGCAGCAGAACGACCAGACGCTGTCGCTGGACGCGCAGCAGTGGTATTCGGCCGCCACGACGTACCTGCAGGCCATGCGCGTGGTCGAGACGAGCCTGTTGGACGGCGTCGTCGGCACCACCCGCGACCTGCGGTCCGACGCGCAGCGGCAGGCCATCACCACCGGCGTCGTGATCGCCGCGATCCTGGTGATCGCGTTCCTGACCTCGTTGCTGATCGCCCGCTCGATGATCGTCCCGCTGCGGCGGCTGCAGGCCGGCGCCCGTGACGTCGCCGAACACCGGCTGCCGGACGCGATCGCCCGGCTGCAACGACCAGACGCGCCGGCGGCACCGGCAGAAGTCGAACCCATCGGCATCGACACGCGGGACGAGATCGGCGAGGTCGCGGCGACCTTCGACCAGCTCCACCGCGAGGCGGTCCGGCTGGCGTCCGAGCAGGCCGGTCTGCGCCGCAACGTCAACGACATGTTCGTCAACCTCTCCCGCCGGTCGCAGGGTCTGGTCGAGCGCCAGCTCAAGCTGATCGACGAGCTGGAGACCGGCGAGCAGGACCCGGATCAGCTGGCCAACCTCTTCAAGCTGGACCACCTCGCGACCCGCATGCGCCGCAACTCGGAGAACCTGCTGGTTCTCGCGGGTGAGGACGCGGGCCGCCGGTGGGGCCGGCCGATCCCCCTGGTGGACGTGCTGCGCGCGGCCACCTCCGAGGTCGAGCAGTACCACCGCATCCAGCTGACCGGCGTCCCGGACGTCGAGGTGATGGGCCACGCGGTCAACCACCTCGTCCACCTGGTGGCCGAGCTGCTGGAGAACGCGACGGTCTTCTCCTCGCCCGAGTCGAAGGTGCTGGTGCACAGCCAGCGGCTGTCCGACGGCGGCGCGATGGTGGAGATCGAGGACCGCGGCATCGGCATGAGCGCGCAC
This sequence comes from Mycobacteriales bacterium, assembly GCA_035995165.1. NCBI lineage: Bacteria > Bacillati > Actinomycetota > Actinomycetes > Mycobacteriales > Mycobacteriales bacterium. The sequence goes on along the minus strand of DASYKU010000019.1, from coordinate 17,652 downwards.
GAGATCTCGGACTCCAACGAGCGGCTCGCGAACCCGCCGGAGTTCGACGTCTCCGTCTCCCGGATGATGGGCCTGTACGTGGTCGGCCGGCTGGCCACCCGGCACGGCATCACCGTCCGGCTGCGCCAGTCCGAGACCGGCGGCGTCAGCGCGTTCGTGCGAGTCCCGATCGACGTGCTGGCCAACCGGTTCGATCCGCGGGCGGACGAGGCCCACGGCGGCCAGCCGCCGCTGATGACCGGCAGCCCGGCCGACGGCCGCCCCGGCCGCAACCCCGGCGCGCTCTCGCTGCCGCCGGGTGCCCCCGGTGGTCCCGCCTTCGGTGGCCCGGTCGGCCCGGGCCCGCGCCCGCTGGGCCCCGGCCCGGGCGCGGACCTGCCGCGCCGGTCCCTCGGCGGCCGGCCGGGCGGTCCGCCCGACCAGCAGCCGGTCCCGGGCTCCTCGCCGCTGCCGCGGCGTACGCCGGCCTCGGCCAGCGGTGGCGACGGCGCCAGCGCCGGCGGTGCCGAGGGCATGCGCGGCGTCGACCTGCCGGTCAACGGCGCCCCGGCCAACGGCATCCCCACCGGCCGGCCGGTGCTGCCGCCGGCGCCGAACGCGAACTCCAACGGCGGTGGGCACCTGGGCAACGGCGTCGTGCCGCCCGCCCCGGGCAGCGGCGCCGGCCTGGCCGAGCAGCAGCAGCTGCCCGCGCGGTCGCCGCTGCCGACCCGCGGTGCCCCGGACTCCGGGTCCGGGCCGCGGCCGGTGCCGCCGCTCGGCGGCCCGCCGGCCCGGCCGGAGCAGCCCGCGATCGGCCTCGGTTCGGCCGCCTCCGCGATCGGCCCGGGCACACCCTTCGGGACGCCGACCGCCGGTGGGCCGGAGGAGCGCACCCCGATCTTCGAGCAGTTGCAGTCCGAGTGGTTCCGGCAGCGGCCGGCCACCCCCCGGACGCAGTCCGGTGCCGCCCCCGCGGCCCCGCCGGCCCCCGCGGCTCCAGCGGCGGCAGGTGCTCCTCCGGCTGCGGCGGCGCCCCCCACGCCCCAGCCGGTTCCGGCCCAGTCCCCGGCGCCCGACGAGGCATGGGCCTCGCCGGCCGACGAGGGCTGGCGCGCCGCCGAGCGGCTGCTGCAGCCGACCAGCGGCGGCACCACCCGGGCGGGGCTGCCCATGCGGGTGCCCCAGGCCCACCTCATGCCCGGCGGGGCGGACGGCCCGCAGGCCGCGCCGCCCGAGCCCGCGCGGCCGGCGTACCGGTCACCGGAGGCCGTGCGCAGCCGGCTGGCGAGTTACCACCAGGGAGTCCGACGCGGTCGGCACGCCGACCGTGCGGACAATGGCGACAACGGGGAGCGCGACCCGTCCGAAGTTCTCGTCCAGCAATCCCAGGAGCAGTCGTGATGTCGTTGAGCCCCGCGGCCCAGAACCTCAACTGGCTCGTCACCAACTTCGTCGACCGGGTGCCGGGGGTGGCGCACGCGGTGGTCGTCTCCGCCGACGGGCTGCTGCTGGTCTCCTCGGAGGGACTGCCGCGTGACCGCGCGGACCAGCTCGCCGCGGTGGCCTCCGGGCTGACCAGCCTCACCCAGGGTGCCGCCCGGTGCTTCGAGGCCGGCAACGTGGTGCAGACGGTGATCGAGATGGAGCGGGGCTTCCTGTTCCTCATGTCGATCAGCGACGGCTCGTGCCTGGCCGTGCTCGCGGCCACCAGCTGCGACGTCGGCCTGGTCGGCTACGAGATGGCGCTGCTCGTGGAGCGCACCGGTGACGTGCTCACGCCGGCAGTGCGCAACGAGCTGCAGGCCGTCCTGCCCCGATGACGTCCACTCCTCCCAGAGAGCAGCCGCGGGGTGAGCAGTTTCCAGCCCGAGCAGGGTCCGCTGGTACGGCCGTACGCCGTCACCGGTGGGCGGACCCGGCCGGACTACGAGCTGGCCATCGAGGCGCTGGTCTCCACGACCAGGCTGGGGGACCGGAGCGCGGAGTCGACGGCGCCGGAGCGCCAGCAGATCTGCGACCTGTGCCGGCGCGCCCGCTCGGTCGCGGAGATCGCCGCGTATCTTCGGATGCCGCTCGGGGTGGCCCGCGTCATCGTGGGTGACATGGCCCAGGAGGGCCTGGTCCGCGTGCACCAGGCGCAGGCCACGACCGACCGACCTGATCTTGCGTTGATGCAGAGGGTGCTGAATGGACTTCGAAACCTCTAGGCAGACCGCCTACGTGGACTCCAGCGCGGCGACGACCTCGGCGAAGATCGTCATCGCCGGTGGGTTCGGCGTCGGCAAGACGACGCTGGTCGGCGCGGTCTCCGAGATCGAGCCGCTCACCACCGAGGCCGTCATGACCGAGGCGAGCGCGGGGGTCGACGACCTCTCGCACACGCCCAACAAGACCACCACCACGGTGGCCATGGACTTCGGCCGTGTGTCGTTGGACAGCGACCTGATCCTCTACCTGTTCGGCACGCCCGGACAGCACCGGTTCTGGTTCATGTGGGACGACCTGGTCCGCGGCGCCATCGGCGCGGTCGTACTGGTCGACACCCGCCGGCTGACCGACTGCTTCGCCGCGATCGACTTCTTCGAGGCGCGGCGGCTGCCGTTCATCGTCGCGGTCAACCGGTTCGACGGGATCCTCACGCACTCGATCGAGGACGTGCGGGAGGCGCTGGCGGTCGGCGGGAAGACGCCGGTCATCCAGACCGACGCCCGGTCGCGGGAGTCGACCAAGCAGACGCTGATCACGCTGGTCGAGCACGCGATGCGGCGTACGCAGGAGGAGCTGACCGCGCGGCGGTAAGGTCGGCGCCGGTCGATGTCGCCCCTACCGGTCGATGTCGCCGACGACGAAGAAGAGGGAGCCGAGGACCGTGACCAGGTCCTCGACCTTCGTCCCGGGCAGCAGCGTCTTCAGCGCCTGGACGTTGTTGAACGACGCCGAGCGCAGCTTGAGCCGCCACGGCGTCCGCTCGCCGCGCGAGACCAGGTAGTAGCCGTTGATCCCCAGCGGGTTCTCGGTCCACTCGTAGACGGCGCCCTCGGGCGCCTTCACCGTCTTGGGCAGCCGGACGTTCACCGGGCCGGTCAGCTCCGGCAGCCGGTCCAGCACGGCGTCGGCCAGGTCGAGGGACGCGTGTACCTGGTCGTGCAGGCACTCGTACCGGGCCCGGGCGTCGCCGGCCGTCCGGGTGACCACGGCGACCGGCAGCTGCCCGTACGCCAGGTACGGCTCGTCCCGGCGCAGGTCGACGTCCAGGCCGGAGGCGCGGGCGACCGGGCCGCTCACCCCGTACGACTGCGCGTCGGCCCGGGTGAGGACGCCGATCCCGGGGGCGACCTCGGGAATCTCGGGGACGGCGGCGCGGACGGTGGCGACGGTCCGGCGGACGCGGTCGGTCCAGCCGGCCGGGACGTCGTCCTTCAGGCCGCCGACCCGGTTGGCCATGAAGTGGATCCGGCCGCCGGTCGCCTCCTCCAGGACGGTCTGCACGATCTCCCGCTGCTCGTGTCCGCCCAGGAACATCAGGTGGCTGAGTATGCGGTTCAGCTCCGCCAGCAGGGTCCGTAGCCAGACCGCCCGGGGCGGCACCTCCAGGCCGAGCATCCGCTCGACCGCGGCGACGACGCCCAGCTCGCTGCCGAACGCCGACAGCCAGTCGTGCCGGTTGGCCAGCACGGTGATCTGCCGGTAGTCGCGGACCTCGAACAGCTTCTCCGCGCCGCGGTGCATGAAGCCGACGATCGGCTCGGCGGCGACGATCGTGTCGCCGTCGAGGGTGAGGCGGACCTGCAGGACGCCGTGCGCGGACGGGTGCGCCGGGCCGAGCGGCAGGACCACCTCGGCCCCGAGGTGCTCGGCCCCCGCTCCGGTCCCGACGACGAGGGTCCGGGTCACGCCGTGGTCCGGGTGGGCTCGGGGGTTCGGCTCACGCCGTGGTCCGGGTGGGCTCGGGGATTCGGCTCACGCCGTGGTCCGGGTGGGCTCGACCGGCCGGCTCACGCCGTGGTCCGGGCGGTCCGGCTCGGGGCGGTGGGCGGGTCAACCGGAGAAGGGCCAGGCTTCTGTGGCGGGCTGCTGGCGCTGCTGCGCCATCGCGGACCGGTACATCCGGTCGGCCGCGACCCGGACCGCCCGGTCGGCGTCGATCCCGGTCTGGTCGGCCAGCGTGATCAGCGCGAACGTCACGTCGCCGAGCAACGCCTCCCAGTCCTGGGTCGGCCGGAACGGGCGCCGCCCGTGCTCGGTCGCCCGGACCACCTCGTCGGCCAGCGCCCCGACCCGCGCCTGCAGGTCGAGGAGCAGGGTCGCCGGCGTCGCATGCAACCCGAGCCGGTCCGCCGTCTCCGCCACGTACTGCTGCAGCTCACGCACGGCGGAGAAAGTAGCGCAGTCACGTTCGGAGCGCGTTAATCTTCGGACCGGGCGCGCAGGGCGCCACCGGTCCGCGGGCAGGTTCACCCCACCTGAGCACGGCTTTCAGCACGGCCCGTACGCCTCCTTTCGGCCCGGCCTCGCGGACGGCGGGTGACGAGAGGAGTCCGCGTGCCCACCCTTCGGCTGCCCGACGATCCGAGCATCGCCCACCTGCGCCGGCTCGCCCGGCGACTGCAGCGATCCGTCCGGACAGGTGACCGGGACGCGGTCGCGCTGGTCGCCCGCTACCGGTTCGAGCCGGGGCCCTCCTTCGCCCTGTCGGCGGCGCAGCTCGTCGTGGCCCGCGAGTGCGGCTTCGCGTCCTGGCCGGTGGCGCGGGCCCAGCTGGAGCGGCTGGCCGAGTTCCGCCGCGACCCGGACGCGACGCCGGCCTCGGCCGACCCGGCCGACGACTACTGCCGGCTGGCCTGCCTGGTCTACTCCGGCGACGACGGGCCGGACCGGTGGGCGGCGGCGGTCGTGTCGTTCCGGCCGGCGCTGGCCGAGGGGTCGGTCTTCGCGGCCGCGGCCGCGGGCGACGCGGTCGCGCTGGCCGCGCACCTGGACGCCGATCCGGGGGCCGCGTCCCGGCCCGGCGGCCCGTACGGGTGGGAGCCGCTGCTCTACCTCACGTACTCGCGGGTGCCGCAGGCCGATCCGCTGCGGGCCGCGACGCTGCTGCTGGACGCGGGCGCCGACCCCGACGCCGGGTACGCCTGGCACGGGCTGACGCCGCCGTTCACCGCGCTCACCGGCGTCTTCGGCGAGGGCGAGCAGGGACCGGGCCGGCAGCCGCGGCACCCCCGATCGCTGGAGCTCGGCCGGCTGCTGCTCGCGGCCGGAGCCGACCCCAACGACGGGCAGACGCTCTACAACCGGATGTTCGTCCCCGACGACGACTTCCTCCCGCTGCTGTTCGAGTACGGGCTGGGCCGGGAGGCGTCCGGGGTCTGGCGGCAGCGGCTCGGCGGCGCGCTGGAGACGCCCGCGGAGATGCTGGCCCGGCCGCTGACCTGGGCCGCGGCGCACGGGTTCACCGAGCGGGTCCGGCTCCTGCTCGGGCACGGGGTCGACCCGGACGCGGTCTCGCCCGAGGGCCGGGCGCTGTCACTGGCCGCGGCGGCCGGGCACCGGGAGATCGTCGCGCTGCTGCTCGCGGCGGGGGCGACGCCGATCACGCTGTCGCCGGTGGACGCGCTGGTCGCGGCCGTCCTGGCCGGGGACGAGGACGGGGTCGACCCGGCGGTGCTGCCGGCGGCGCTGGCGGCGCGACCGGGGCTCGTCGCGGAGGCGGTCGACGCCGGCGCCGACCCCGGGCTCGCGGTCCGGCTCGGGTTCCCGGTCAGCGCGCCGGCGGACGGGCAGACCGCGCTGCACACCGCGGCCTGGGCCGGGTCGCTGGAGCTGGCGCGGCGGCTGGTCGAGCTGGGCGCGGACCTGGACGCGCGGGACGACCGGTTCGGCGGGCGGCCGGTCGACTGGGCCGTCCACGCCCACCACCCCGAGCTCGTCACCTACCTCCGCGCCGCCGAGCCCGCCCTGGCGCCCGACTCGCCCGAGCCGGGCGGGTCGGCCGCGACCGGCCCGGCGGGCGGGTCGGCCGGGACTGGCCCGGCGGTCGGGTCGGCCGGGAGCGGCCCGGCGGGCGGGTCGGCCGCGACTGGCCCGGCGGGTTAGGGGGGTGGCGGCGCGGGGGCGCGGCGGACCCGGGCGCGGCTCGCGATCGGGGGGAACGGGACCTTGATGCCGACGCCCTGGACGAGCCAGCCGAACGCGCCCAGGCCGGCCCGGTCGGTGAGCTCGCCGGCCTCGGCCGCGGTGCGGAGCGCCTCGACGTACGCGGCCGGGTCCGTGCGGGCGAGGTTCACCGGCGGCCGGCGCGGGTCCACGCCGAGGGCCAGCAGCGCGGTGCGCTGGTCGTCGAGGCGGGTGTCGCCGGCCCCGGCCGTACGGCCTGCGGCGGCGGCGGAGTCCAGCGCGACGTGCGCGGTCAGGTTGCAGGAGCCGTCCGGCACCGGCGGGACCTGGAGCCCGTCGCGGTAGCCGGTGAGCGTGCCGTGCCGGGGACGGCCGGTCGCCTCGTGCCCGTAGTCGACCGCGAGCGCGACGCCGCGGGCGATCCGCCCGACCGCGGCGGCCCAGGCCCGGTCCCGACTCCGCCCCACCTCCCCCCGCTCCCCGACCCCGCCCAACCCGCCCGGCCCGCCCGAGCCGCCGAGGCGGGTCGGGTCGGGGGCGCCCAGGGCCCACCAGCGGTCGAGCCAGGTCCGGTCGGCGGGGTCGGGGGGCGGACCGAGGGACTCGGTGCCGTCGGCGTCGACCAGGACGAGCCGCGGCCCGTCCTCCGCCACCTCCACCACGTCCAGCGGCACGTCGTCCAGCCACTCGTTCGCGACCAGCAACCCGGTCACCGGGGGCAGCAGGCGCACGTCCCGCAGCGCCGGCAGCGGCCCGACCTCCACCGCGATCGTGCGCAATCGCCGCCGTACGCCGGAGTCGAGGTGGGCTTCGACGCCGGCCAGCAGCTCGCCCCCGCCGGCGCCGACGTCGACCAGGTCGAGCCGATCGGGGTGGCCGAGCGCGGTGTCCACCCGGCCCAGCAGCTCGGCGATCGCGCCCGCGTACAGGTCCGAGACGTGCACGGATGTACGGAAGTGGGCGGCGGGGGCCGACCGGGTCCAGAACCCACCCGGCCCGTAGACCGCGGCCTCCCAGGCCTCCCGCCAGGGCCGCGCCTCCCGCATCGGCGCAGCGTACGGGGACATCGCCGCGTCACGCGGGGGCAATGCAGATCACAGCGCCGGGGGCCGCCGCGCGGACGTACATTTGCCCCGACCGGTACCCCTTCTCGAGGACTGGATCGCATATGAGCGCATCGAAGCGCCGCCGTCTGGCCGTCGGCGTGATCGGAACCGGCCGGGTCGGCGCCGTCCTGGGCGCGGCCCTCGCCGCCGCCGGACATGACGTCGTCGCCGCCACCGGGGTCTCGGCCGGCTCGGTCGAGCGCGCCCGCCGGCTGCTGCCCGGCGTCCCGCTGCTGCCCGCCGACGAGGTCGCCGCGCGGGCCGACCTGGTTCTGGTGGCCGTGCCCGACGACGTCCTCGGGCCGGTGGTCGCGGGGCTGGCCGAGCTCGGGGTCTGGCGGCCGGGGCAGCTGGTCGTGCACACCTCCGGGGCGCACGGCGCGGCCGTGCTGGCGCCCGCGGCCCGGGCCGGCGCCCGGACGATCGCCGCGCACCCGGCCATGACGTTCACCGGCGGCCCGGAGGACCTGGGCCGGCTGCCGGGCACGACGTTCGGGGTGACCACCGACCACCTCGCCGACGCGGCCGCGCTGGTCGCCGACCTCGGCGGGGACCTGGTCGAGGTGGCCGAGGCGGCCCGCCCGCTCTACCACGCCGCGCTCGTCGTCGGCGCGAACCACCTGGTCACGCTCGTGAACGAGGCCGCCGACCTGCTCGCCCGGGCCGGGGTCGCCGAGCCCGGCCAGGTGCTGCGGCCGCTGCTGACCGCGGCCCTGGACAACGCGCTGCGCGACGGCGACGCGGCGCTGACCGGGCCGGTGTCCCGGGGCGACGCCGGCACGGTCGCCGGTCACCTGCGGGTGCTCGGCGAGCAGGCGCCGGACGCGGTCGCCGGGTACGCGGCGATGGCCCGGCTGACCGCCGGGCGCGCGCTGGCCGCGCACCGGATCACCCCGACCCAGGCCGCCCCGCTCCTCGACGTCCTCGCCACCGCCGAGTCCATCCCCGACCCCCGCACCGCCTCCAGCGCGCCCCTGGCCGAGCCCCGGGGCCCGGCCCGCGACGCGCTGAGCGCGCCGGTCGAGCCCCGTCCCGCGGCGGCCGATCGGCGGACTGCGCGGTCCGCCGCGGCCGAGCCGCGCCGTACCGACGCCGTGACGGTCCCCGTGCGGAAGCGGAAGGGGCGGGCGGCATGAGCCTCGTGCACACCCGGGCCGAGCTGGCCGCCGCCCGGGGCAGCTCAACCGGCACGCTCGCGCTGGTGCCGACCATGGGCGCCCTGCACGACGGCCACGCCGACCTCGTGCGGTACGCGGCGAAGAAGGCCGACGCCGTCGCCGTCTCGCTCTTCGTCAACCCGCTGCAGTTCGGCCCGGGCGAGGACCTGGACCGCTACCCGCGCACCCTGGACGCCGACCTGGCCCGGCTGGCCGACCTCGGCGTCGACCTCGTCTTCGCCCCCTCGGCCGCGGAGATGTACCCGGACGGCCCGCCCGCCGTCACCGTCGACCCCGGACCGCTCGGCGACCTGCTGGAGGGCGCCAGCCGCCCCGGCCACTTCGCCGGCGTGCTCACGGTCGTGACCAAGCTGCTCGGCCTGGTCCGCCCGGACGTCGCCGTGTTCGGCGAGAAGGACTACCAGCAGCTCACCCTCGTCCGCCGTACGGTCGCGGACCTGGAGCTGGGCGTCCGGATCGAGGGCGCCCCGACCGTACGGGACCCGGACGGGCTGGCGTTGTCCAGCCGCAACCGTTTCCTGTCCTCGGAGGACCGCGAGCAGGCCCTCGCGCTGTCCCGGGCGCTGCGCGCGGGAGCGGCCGCGGGCGCGGCCGGGGCGGGCCTCGTGCTCATGGCCGCGACCGAGCAGCTGCGCGGCGTCGACGTCGACTACCTCGCCCTGCGCGGCCCCGACCTCGGCCCGGCCCCCGCCACCGGCCCGGCCCGGTTGCTGGTCGCGGCCCGGGTGGGTACGACCAGGCTGATCGACAACCTGCCGCTGACCCTGGGACCCGCATGAACGACCCGCGCCTGCCGCGCCGGCTGGCCGCCGCCGACCCCGGCTGGACCCACGAGACCGACGTGGTCGTGGTCGGCTCCGGCATCGCCGGGCTGTCGGCCGCGCTGCACGCCCGCTCGGCCGGGCACGCCGTCACCGTCGTCACCAAGCTCACCGTCGAGGACGGCTCGACCCGCTGGGCCCAGGGCGGGATCGCGGCCGCGCTGGACCCGGGCGACTCGCCGCGCGAGCACGAGCAGGACACGCTCGTCGCGGGGGTCGGGCTCTGCGACGAGGCCGCCGTCCGGGTGCTGGTCGAGGAGGGGCCGGACCGGGTCCGGGAGCTGATCGGGCTCGGTGCCAGCTTCGACCAGGACCCCGCCGGCGGGCTGTCGCTGACCCGGGAGGGCGGGCACCACCGCAACCGGATCGTCCACGCCGGCGGCGACGCGACCGGGGCCGAGGTGCAGCGCGCGCTGGAGGAGGCGGTCGCCCGCGATCCCGGCATCACGCTGGTCGAGCACGCGCTCGTGCTGGACCTGCTCACCGGGGCCGAGGGCCGGGCCGCCGGGATCACCCTGCACGTGCTGGGCGAGGGGACGCCGGACGGCGTCGGCGCGGTGCTGGCCCGGGCGGTCGTGCTGGCGACCGGCGGGATGGGCCAGGTCTTCTCCGCGACCACGAACCCGGCCGTCTCCACCGGCGACGGCGTCGCGCTGGCGCTGCGGGCCGGGGCCGTGGTGACCGACGTGGAGTTCGTCCAGTTCCACCCGACGGCGCTCTGGCTCGGGGCCGGGGCGCACGGTCAGCAGCCGCTGGTCAGCGAGGCCGTCCGGGGCGAGGGCGCGGTCCTGGTCGACGCGGCCGGCAAGCCGTTCATGCAGGGCGTGCACGGGCTGGCCGACCTCGCGCCGCGGGACGTGGTGGCGAAGGCGATCCTGCGGGTCATGCAGGCCGAGGGCCTCGACCACGTCTGGCTGGACGCGCGGCCGCTCGGCGCGGAGCTGCTGCAGCGCCGGTTCCCCTCGATCGTGGCCCGCTGCCGGCAGGCCGGCATCGACCCGGCGAGCGAGCCGATCCCGGTGGTCCCGGCCGCGCACTACGCCTCCGGCGGGGTCCGTACGGACCTGTCCGGCCGGACCACCGTCCCCGGGCTGTACGCCTGCGGCGAGGTCGCCTGCACCGGCGTGCACGGCGCCAACCGGCTGGCGTCCAACAGCCTGCTGGAGGGGCTGGTGTTCGCCGGCCGGATCGGGATCGACCTGGCCCGCGGGCTGCCGCCGCAGACCGACCCGGTGCCGGCCGGGCTGGAGACCGGCCTGGTCGACCCGGCCGGGCGAGACGAGCTGGCCCGGCGGATGTCCGCCGGGGCCGGCGTGATCCGGACCGACGCGAGCCTGCACGAGGCGGCGCGGGCGCTGGCCGTCGCCGACCGGGACGGCGTGGAGCCGCGGCCCGAGGCCTGGGACGCGACCAACCTGCACACCGTGTCCAGCGCGCTGGTCGCGGCCGCGATCCGGCGGGAGGAGACCCGCGGCTGTCACTGGCGGGAGGACTTCCCGGACCGGGACGACGCCCGCTGGCACGGGCACCTGCTCGCCGGCCTCGGCGCCGACGGCGTACTCACCGAGACCTACCAGGCCGCCGGGGTGACCAGCGGGACCCCCTCCACCGGCGGCCCCGCCGGCGCCGGCGCCGCGACCGGCGTCGGCCCGGCCCGCGGCGGAGCGACCGGCGTCGGCCCGGCCGGCGGCGGGCAGACGGCCGACGGGGTGACGAGCGGGACGGCGGAGGGTGCGTTGGTCCGGGCCGGGCTGGATCCGGCGTACGTGACCGACGTGATCGCCCGCGCGCTGGCCGAGGACCTGGCCGGCGGCACCGACGTCACCTCCGCCGCGACCGTCCCGGCCGAGCAGAGCGCGGCCGGCGACCTGGTCGCCCGGGCCGCCGGCGTCGTCGCCGGCCTCCCCGTCGCCGCGGCCGTCTTCGCCGCCGTCGACCCTACGGTCCGGGTGACGCTCCGGGCCGGCGACGGCGACCGGGTCCGCCGCGGCGACGTGCTGGCGACCGTGACCGGCCCGACCCGGTCCCTGCTCACCGCCGAGCGGACCGCGCTGAACCTGCTCTGCCACCTCTCCGGCGTCGCCACCGCCACCGCGGCCTGGGTCGACGCGGTCGCCGGCACCGGCGCCCGGATCCGGGACACCCGCAAGACCACCCCGGGCCTGCGCGCCCTGGAGAAGTACGCGGTCCGCCAGGGCGGCGGCGTCAACCACCGGATGTCGCTGTCGGACGCCGCGCTGGTCAAGGACAACCACGTGATCGCGGCCGGCGGCGTCGCCAGGGCCTTCGCGCTGGTCCGGGCGGCGTACCCGGACCTGCCGGTGGAGGTCGAGTGCGACTCGGTCGACGACGTGCGCGAGGCCGTCGGGGCCGGCGCCGACCTGATCCTGCTGGACAACATGAGCCCGGCCGAGATGACCGAGGCGGTGGCGATCACCCGCCCCGCGCACACCCGGACCGAGGCCAGCGGCGGGCTGACCCTGGACACGGCCGAGGCCGTCGCCGCGACCGGCGTCGACTACATCTCCGTCGGCGCGCTCACCCACTCGGCCACGGTGCTCGACATCGCGCTCGATCTCCGGGAATCCTGACCCCCGTGCTGCTCACGATCGACATCGGCAACACGAACACGGTCCTCGGCGTGTTCGACGGGCCGAAGCTGGTCGAGTCCTGGCGGGTGAAGACCGACGCCCGGGACACCGCCGACGAGCTCGCGCTGACGTTCCGGGGGCTGCTCGGCGGCCTCGTGATCGACGGGGTGGCGGCCTGCTCGACGGTGCCGGCCGTGCTGGCCCAGCTGCGGGTGATGCTCGACCGCTACTACCCCGACCTGCCCAAGGTGATCGTGGAGCCGGGCGTCCGCACCGGCGTCCCGCTGCTGTACGACAACCCGCGCGAGCTCGGCTCGGACCGGATCGTCAACGCGCTGGCCGCGTACCACCTCTACGGCGGCCCCTCGATCGTCGTCGACTTCGGTACGTCGACGAACTTCGACGTCGTCAGCGCCAAGGGCGAGTTCCTCGGCGGGGTGCTCGCCCCCGGCATCGAGATCAGCATCGACGCGCTCGCCTCCCGGGCCGCCCGGCTGGTCAAGGTCGAGCTGACCCGCCCGCGCGCGGTGATCGGCAAGAGCACGGTCGAGGCGCTGCAGTCCGGCATCCTCTACGGCTTCGCCGGCCAGATCGACGGCCTGGTCCGGCGGATCGAGGCCGAGCTCGGCCGGTCCGCGACCGTGATCGCGACCGGCGGGCTGGCCCCGATCGTGGTCGAGGAGAGCGAGACCATCCAGGAGCACGAGCCCGACCTGACCCTGGTCGGCCTGCGGCTGGTCTACGAGCGCAACGTGTAGCGCTGCACGCTGGTGACGTACGGCATGGCGAAGTGCTGCCGGCCGACCAGCTGCGGGTGCAGCCGGGTCAGCTCCACCACCCGGCCCAGCAGCGCCGCCCGCTCCTCGTCCGGCAGCCGGATGACGTAGCTGCGGGAGCCGACCAGGTCGACCAGCCCGGCCGCGTCCAGCTCCTGCTCGTGCCGGAACCTGCGCAGCTCCTCGGGCTGGAACGGGCCCATCACGGCGGGATCCTGCTGCCGGTGCGCGCCCGCGTGGTCGGCGTGGTCGCCGACGATGCCGGCCAGCGCCCGTACCCAGGCCACCGAGGCGTCCCGGGAGTTGTAGAACAGCGCCAGCCGGCCGCCGGGGCGCAGCACCCGGGCCAGCTCCGGCACCGCCCGCGGCAGGTCGAACCAGTGGAACGCCTGCCCGACCGCGACCAGGTCGACCGAGGCGTCCGGCAGCGGCAGCTCCTCGGCGCTGCCGGCCAGCACCTGGGCCCGCGACACCACGTGCTTGAGCACCTTGAGCATCCCGGTGGCGGGCTCGACCGCGACCGTCTCGACGCCGGCCGCGCAGAGCACCTGGGTCAGCTTGCCGGTTCCCGCGCCGACGTCCACCGCACGCAGGTCCGGCCGCCCGCGCAGCGGTTCCAGCGCGAACGCGACGGCCTGCGCCGGGTAGCCCGGGCGGCCCCGGTCGTAGGTGACCGCGACCTCGGCCGCGGTCCAGGAGGTGCGCCGGTCCTCGTACTGGTCCACGTCCACCGAGGCTACTGACCGGCCGGTGCTGAACGGCCGATAGGCTCGTTCGCCGTGACGCAGGCAGCCGCCGAGGGGACGATCCCTCCCGTGACCGACGACGACCAGGAGTATTCCGAGCAGGAACTCGTCCGGCGGGAGAAGCTCGACCGGTTGAAGGCCGCCGGCGCCGATCCGTATCCGGTCGGCGTGGCTCGGACCGCGAGCCTGGCCGAGGTGGTCGCCACGCACCAGGACCTCCCGCCGGACACCAGCACCGGCGACCGCGTGGGCGTGACCGGCCGGGTCCTCTTCATGCGCAACACCGGCAAGCTCTGCTTCGCGACGCTGCGCGAGGGCGGCGCGTCCGGTACCGAGCTGCAGGCGATGCTCTCCCTGGCCAAGGTCGGGGAGGACTCGCTGGCGGCCTGGAAGGCCGACGTCGACCTCGGCGACCAGGTGTTCGTCGAGGGCGAGGTGATCACCTCCCGGCGCGGCGAGCTGTCGGTGCTGGCCGAGGCCTGGCAGCTGACCGCGAAGGCGCTGCGCCCGCTCCCGGTCGCACACAAGCCGATGAGCGAGGAGACCCGGGTCCGGCAGCGGTACGTCGACCTCATCGTCCGGCCCGAGGCCAAGCGCATGGTCGAGGCCCGCTACACGGTCGTGCGGACCATTCGCGAGGAGTTCCACCGGCGCGGCTTCGTCGAGGTCGAGACGCCGATGCTCCAGTTGCAGCACGGCGGCGCCGCCGCCCGGCCGTTCGTGACCCACAGCAATGCGCTCGATATCGATCTGTACCTGCGGATCGCGCCGGAGTTGTTCCTCAAGCGGGCGGTCGTCGGCGGGATCGAGAAGGTCTTCGAGATCAATCGGAACTTCCGCAACGAGGGCGTGGACGCCACGCACAGCCCCGAGTTCGCCATGCTCGAGGCCTACGAGGCGTACGGCGACTACGACTCGATGGCCACGCTCTCGCGTGAGTTCATCCAGGCGTCGGCCGTTGCGCTCTCCGGAGGAACGGTTGTGACACATTTTGACGGGACCGAATACGATCTCGGTGGGGAATGGGCGTCGATCCGCCTCTACGACGCGGTATCAAACGCGGTGGGTGAAGAGGTGACACCCACCGCACCTTTGCCGCGGCTTCGAGAGATCGCCGCTCGGCATGATCTCGAGGTGAATCCGGCCTGGCTCGCCGGAAAGCTGGTCGAAGAGCTGTTCGAGGCGCTGGTTCAGCACACGCTGGTGGCGCCGACGTTCGTCCGCGATTTCCCGCTGGACACCTCCCCGCTGGTCCGTGCGCACCGTACGGACCCGGGCTTGGTGGAGAAGTGGGATCTCTACGCGGGCGGTGTCGAGCGCGGCACCGGCTATTCGGAGTTGACCGACCCGGTCGTGCAGCGGGCCCGCCTGGTGGAACAGGCCGAGCAGGCCGCGGCCGGCGACCCGGACGCGATGCTCTTGGATGAGGACTTCCTGAGAGCACTCGAGTACGGGATGCCGCCGACCGGTGGGATCGGATTCGGTATCGATCGTCTTCTGCAGTTGCTGACCGGCGCGCGAGGCATTCGTGAGACGATCCTGTTCCCCTTGACACGACCCGAGTAAGTGCGCTTGGAATTCCGGGGAGTTGTCCATATGCTGACGACACCGACCCCCGGAAAAGAGGACACGCATGGCACAGAAAGTGCAGGTGCTGCTCGTCGACGACCTCGACGGTGGCGAGGCTTCGGAAACGGTCAGCTTCGCGCTGGACGGCAGCAACTACGAGATCGACCTCTCGGCGAAGAACGCGAACGAGTTGCGTGATGCGTTCGCCAAGTATGTCGGCTCCGCGCGGAAGGCGGGCCGTTCCTCCGGTGCGTCGACCGGGCGTTCCTCGAGCCGGCGCAGCAGCGGCGGCAGCACGGCGATGGACCGCGACCAGGCCGCGGCCATCCGGTCCTGGGCCAAGGGCAAGGGCCTGAAGGTCAGCGACCGCGGCCGGATCCCGGCCACGATCATCGAGCAGTACAACCAGTCCGCCTGACCGGCCGGCCGGCCGCGCGCGAGCAGCGCGCGACCCGGGCGGAGCGGGGGCGGTGTGTACGGGCGCGAGGGCGCCGGCGACGAGTTCGCCGGCGCCCTCGCCGCGTCCGGGGGGCCTGCGCCGAACCGGGCGCGGCCCGGCGCCGTATGCATGAGGGGTGTTCGCCGTCGGCGTACCAGCCGGTGGAACGCCGCGGTCGGGCGCACAGTTGGACAGGTGACGGGCGGGGACGTCACGTCGGGAAGGCGTACGAGTCGTCAGCGTGGTTCCGCCCCTGCCCCTCTGGGAAGGACGGCGGAACTGCTCGCGGCTAGAGTGGGGAAGTGGAACGGGGCGCCGAGGCCCGGGAACCAGTCCCCGGACGGTGTCCTCCCTCATCGGAGAGGGAACCCTCCGGGGGAGGGCACGTGAGGAGATGACACATGTTCGAACGGTTCACTGACCGGGCTCGCAGAGTTGTCGTGCTGGCGCAAGAAGAGGCCCGCATGCTCAACCACAACTACATCGGTACCGAGCACATCCTCCTCGGCCTGATCCACGAGGGCGAGGGTGTCGCCGCCAAGGCGCTGGAGTCGCTGGGTATCTCGCTGGAGGGCGTGCGCTCCCAGGTCGAGGAGATCATCGGCCAGGGGCAGCAGGCTCCCTCCGGGCACATCCCGTTCACGCCGCGGGCGAAGAAGGTGCTCGAGCTCTCCCTGCGGGAGGCGTTGCAGCTCGGCCACAACTACATCGGTACCGAGCACATCCTGCTGGGCCTGATCCGCGAGGGCGAGGGTGTCGCCGCGCAGGTGCTGGTCAAGCTGGGTGCGGACCTCAACCGGGTCCGGCAGCAGGTCATCCAGCTGCTGTCCGGCTACCAGGGCAAGGAGCCGGCCGGCACGGCGAGCGAGGGCACGCCGTCGACGAGCCTGGTGCTCGACCAGTTCGGTCGCAACCTCACGGCCGCGGCGCGGGAGTCGAAGCTCGACCCCGTGATCGGCCGGGAGAAGGAGATCGAGCGGGTCATGCAGGTGCTGTCCCGCCGCACCAAGAACAACCCGGTGCTGATCGGGGAGCCCGGCGTCGGCAAGACCGCGGTCGTCGAGGGCCTGGCCCAGGCGATCGTCAAGGGCGAGGTCCCCGAGACGCTCAAGGACAAGCAGCTCTACACGCTGGACCTGGGCGCCCTGGTGGCCGGCTCCCGCTACCGCGGTGACTTCGAGGAGCGCCTGAAGAAGGTCCTCAAGGAGATCCGCACCCGCGGCGACATCATCCTGTTCATCGACGAGCTGCACACGCTGGTCGGTGCGGGCGCGGCCGAGGGCGCGATCGACGCCGCGAGCATCCTCAAGCCGATGCTCGCCCGCGGCGAGCTGCAGACGATCGGCGCGACCACGCTCGACGAGTACCGCAAGCACCTGGAGAAGGACGCCGCCCTGGAGCGGCGCTTCCAGCCCATCCAGGTGGGCGAGCCGACCGTGGCGCACACCATCGAGATCCTCAAGGGCCTGCGCGACCGGTACGAGGCGCACCACCGGGTGTCGATCACCGACGCCGCGCTGGTCGCCGCGGCCGGTCTGGCCGACCGCTACATCTCCGACCGCTTCCTGCCGGACAAGGCGATCGACCTGATCGACGAGGCCGGTTCCCGGATGCGTATTCGCCGGATGACCGCGCCGCCGGACCTGCGCGAGTTCGACGAGCGGATCGCCGGCGTGCGGCGCGAGAAGGAGTCCGCGATCGACGCGCAGGACTTCGAGAAGGCCGCCTCTCTGCGTGATCGGGAGAAGCAGCTGCTCGCGGCCAAGGCCACTCGCGAGAAGGAGTGGAAGGCCGGCGACATGGACGTCGTCGCCGAGGTCGACGACGAGCAGATCGCCGAGGTGCTGGCGACCTGGACCGGTATTCCGGTGTTCAAGCTGACCGAGGAGGAGACTGCCCGGCTGCTGAACATGGAGGAGGAACTGCACCGCCGCGTGGTCGGCCAGGAGCAGGCGATCAAGTCCGTCTCCCAGGCGATCCGGCGTACTCGTGCGGGTCTGAAGGACCCGAAGCGCCCCGGTGGCTCCTTCATCTTCGCCGGCCCGTCCGGTGTCGGTAAGACCGAGCTGTCCAAGGCGCTGGCGGAGTTCCTGTTCGGCGACGACGACTCGCTCATCCAGCTGGACATGTCGGAGTTCCACGACCGGTACACGGTGTCCCGACTCGTCGGTGCCCCTCCCGGTTATGTCGGCTACGACGAGGGTGGCCAGCTGACCGAGAAGGTGCGGCGCAAGCCGTTCTCGGTGGTGCTGTTCGACGAGGTGGAGAAGGCCCACCCGGACGTCTTCAACACGCTGTTGCAGGTGCTGGAGGACGGCCGGCTGACCGACGGT